>JBGSIP010000969.1:0-8054 GCA_041742495.1 Planctomycetaceae bacterium | reverse complement strand
AGCTCCCACCCCATGCTTGGCGGCCGGGAGCGGCTGGGCACTACCGAATTGTGATCGGGACGGCTGAGTCGGCATTGTCGTAGGTGCGGTCCTTCGACAAACGATCGAGGCCTGCTCGGTAATTGTCTGTCGCCAACTGGTACAGCTTTCGGCCAGCCGGAGTGGGATAATTGCCGTCCACGCAGGCCTGACACAAATGGCTGCGATCGATCTGAATACATTCCGCGAGCGCAGAGGCGGGGAGATAGCGGAGAGAGTCGGCCCCCAGATCTGCAGCCATGGCGCGTTCGCGCTCGGGCGTGAGCACGTGATCGGGCATAAATCGGGGCGCAAACAGTTCGCTGATCTTCGACATGTCGATCCCGTAAAAACAGGGGGCGACAATGGGGGGACAGGCAACCCGCACATGGACTTCGGCCGCGTGACCACGGTCGCGAATCTGGTCGATCAGCACGCGCATGGTCGTGGAGCGAACAATCGTGTCTTCGACGAGGAAGACTTTTTTGCCACGCATGACGTCCGCAAGCGGTGTGTATTTCCGTTTGGCCTTCGCCGAGCGATTGGCAGATTCGATGAATGTCCGGCCGACGTAGCGGTTGCGGATGAGACCTTCGAGGCAGGGGATATCCATGCGGAAGGCCATGCTGCCCGCGGCGGCTTTGGCAGTGTCGGGCACTGGTACGACGATGGACGATTCCTTGTCGTACGGCACCAGTTCCTGCCGCGCGAGGGCTTCGCCCAGGCGGCTGCGGACGTTGTACACGCCGCTGTCATCCAGTTTGCTGGCGACGTTGGCAAAGTAGATCCACTCAAAGAAACAGTGCGCCGGACGTTCGCCATCGACGTACGAAGAGATTTCCATGCGGCCGTTTTTGACGGTGATGCAATGGCCGGGGGGTAGATCGTGAATGGCCGATTCATGAAAGCCCAAGTTCGACAGTGCCACGCTCTCGCTGGCCGCCACGAGCAGTGAGCCGTCGGTCGCGTAGCAGAGCGGACGAATGCCCAGGGGGTCGCGGGCGACAAGCAGATCGCCAAACGCATTGAGCCACACGATGTTGTAGGCTCCGTCAAATTTGTGACTCAGCCGGGTCATCATCCCCTTGAGGTTCTCTCCGCCATGCACGGAGATGTCCTGCGAGATGAGATGCATCAGGATTTCGGTATCGGTCTCCCGGGAGAGGTGGAAATCGGACCCGGCGAGGATCTGCCGCCGCAGTTCCTGATAGTTGGCCAGTTGGCCGTTGAAGCCAAAGGTGAACCACTTGGACTTTTGAATGTGGTGCCGCTCGAACGGCTGGGCGTAGCTGGGGTCGTCGGTGCCGCAGGTGGCGTAGCGAACGTGGCCGATGGCGGCCGTGCCACGCAACGTCTGCATCAAGGCCTGGGCTTCTTCCGGGCGGTTGAGCTTGAAGACGTCGGCGACCTGACCCACGTCTTTGTAAGTGGCCAGCAGTTGCTTGTGCCGATTGTTGAACACCGAAATCCCGGTGGCCAACTGGCCACGGTTCTGGATGTCCTGCAGGATCTGCGGGATCAGCAACGACGTGTTGGCGGCGTCTCCACCGGGCACCATGTCACTGACGGGTGCGTCCGGAAAATGGTAGACCGCCGCAATTCCACACTCGTGATACAGATCAGCCATCCGTGATGGATCCTGTCTCGGGGACACGCAAGGGATTGACGGAGTGCTGGAGAAGTTCCCGCTGCACAGGAAGGGAGTGGCTAGTCACGCCATCCGCGAGCAATGAGTCGGGAGCCTTGCCGGCCAGCGGTCAGGTGGAAACGTCAGGCATTCCCGAGGCGGTTGGATCGAGCAGAATCCGTCACGCTGCTCGGTTCTGTCCGCTCGCGACTGCAGTATCATACCCACAGGGGGAGGGTCCGCAAACCGGCCGTTCGCATTTGCATTTTTCGGCCGAAAAACCTTCCTCTGGCTGACGGCCAGGAGTGCCGGGGGCGTGCGTCGATCCTTCAGAAGTGGCTTATGCAAAGCTTGATCCGTCGGGAAATCATCTATTCATCGCGGTCGATCGTCGTGAAAATCGGCACGAATGTGCTCTCGACGGAGGACGGCCGGCTGGACACAGACCACATCCGCGTCCTGGTCCGACAGTTTCGCGCGATTCTGGCGGCCGGCAAAAAGCTGGCCGTGGTGACCAGCGGAGCGGTGGGGGCGGGCATGGATCGACTGGGACTGGTCACGCGACCGACCAGTCTGCCGGAGTTGCAGGCGGCAGCCGCCAGCGGGCAATCGCACCTGATTCGTCTGTACGACGAAGCCCTGCAGGAGCAGGGGCTGCACGCGGGGCAACTGCTGCTGACCGCCGACGACTTCAAGCATCGCGATCGCTTCCTGAACATGCGGAACACGATCCGGGCGCTGCAGGGTTTTTCCTGCGTACCGATTATCAACGAGAACGACACGATCAGCGTCGACGAAATCCGCTTCAGCGACAACGACGCACTGGCGGCGATGGTGACGCATCTGTTGGACGATCCGCTGCTGATCATTTTGTCGGTCGTGGATGGGCTATACGACCGCGACCCCAATGATCCCGGACGTCAGGTCATTCCACTGGTGGAGCGATGGTCTGACGAAGTGCTGGAGAAAGCATTCGCCACCAAAAGCAGCCGCGGCAAAGGGGGGATGGGGTCCAAGCTGTCTTCGATTCGCAATGCGACTGCCGTGGGAGATCACGTCATTCTGGCGAACGGCAAGACCCCTGACATTCTGACGAAGATCGTGAGCGGGGAAGAAATTGGCACGCTGTTCATGGCGGACGACCGCAGCGTTACGGCGTGGAAACGCTGGATCGGCTTTACTGTCGAGCCACGCGGGCGGCTGATGGTCGACGCGGGAGCGCGGCGGGCCCTGGAACAGAACGGAAAATCGCTGTTACCCATCGGAGTGGTGAACGTGGTGAGCGATTTTGGTGTCGGAGAACTGGTAGGGGTGGTCGACCCGCAGGGGATGGAGTTTGCCCGGGGTTTAACCAATTTCGATTCGAACACGGTCCGGCAACTGGCCGGCCTGAAAAGCGACGCTGTCATTGAGCGACTGGGGAGCGCCAGTTATGCGGAGGTGATCCATCGCGACAACCTGGTGCTGACGAAATGAGAGCCGGTGCGTTCGTCCTGCCGGAGGCTGTTTTTGGCCGTGGGCAGCACGAATCGGGTTCGTGTCTGACCGCGGCAGTCGACCGAAGTCGGAAAATTTGACGTACCGCCGCGAATGGAATAGATTGAGCAAGCCTGAAGACGAGCGAGTTCGCGAGATCAAACTGTGGGCGTGGTTTCGCGAGCAGTGACAGGCACACCTGGAGAGGTGGCAGAGTGGCCGATTGCACCGGTCTTGAAAACCGGCAGCCCGCAAGGGCTCGGGAGTTCAAATCTCCCCCTCTCCGTTTGGCATTAAGAATCGCCCTTCGACGTCCTCATTGAAGGGCGATCGTCGTCCTGTCGTCGAAAATTGCGCCGCGACAATCGGATGGAATGACTTCTGCAGGTTGGTTCACATTGCTGCGTGTGTCGCCGAGTGGGACGAAGTCCATCCCCGAACTTGTCCCGCCCCGCCACCTGCGTCCGGCTGTGCCTCCTGTAACGCTGCGGGTTGCCGCTGCGAAACGGCTCTGCCCTCACTCTCGTCGCATCTGGTGCCGGACTCCGGTCAGGTCAGGTCAGGTCGAAAGACGGCCGAAGAGGTTCAATCGGTGGAATGCGCGATCGAGTGTCCGTCTAGTGGCATCCTTCGGTCGCCTATTCCTGGCTGCCCGAGACGAGATCGCAGATGAGGCAGGCTTGGACCACAAGCACCATCAGGTAGTAAGTGTCAACCCGGAAGGCGAACAAGGCGGTCACGAGCGCGACTGCAGCTGTGGCAAGCCTTCTGTAGAAATGCAACCGCAGCGGGGCAAACCTACCGGCGACACCGATCACCGTACTGGCCAAGATCATATAGAGCGGAACGAATCCCGCTGTGCATACGGTTGCCAGCAGAGTGACAATGACGACCACAAACGTGGTGAATGGGATTTCTCGGCCGGCATGATGAGGCATCACTCAGTCCCGTTCGGGCGGGCGCAATCCTCGCGCGACATGGACTGCCTTGCGGGGAGCTGGCCAGAGTCTCGCCGGTACGGTATTACAACGGCTCTTCGGGTGGTGGGATTTGCGAGATTTCAAGACTCTTATAGGTGAGAGCCGCTCCCTCCAATTTGCTGATGACACCAATCGCCAGGCGGCTCGGAAGTGAAGATTCGAGACCTTCGAACGGCTGGTCCTCAATGACCAATGTGTCGTCGAGCCACACGCTGACGGTATTGCCGGCGACTCGGATGACGAACTTTGTGGTTTTCCCGACCGATTGGAACGGCTTTCGCGAGTCGGCGAGTGTTTTAAGGGGGCCTGCGGCAACCCACTCCTGGGTGGGGTTGAACAAGACAACCAATTGGGGACTGACCTGGAAATTGATGAAGACACCTGCACTCCACGGATCGTGAGGCATGTTGCCGTGGTACACTTCGCCGCTCAATTGCCAATACTGGCCGAAGTCGGCCTTACATTCGAGGACTGCGCCCGTTGTGCCAGACACACCTCGCAAGGCGCCGGCCTCTGTCACGTTCCACTTGCCTGCACGAGAAATCCAGCCGCCAGAAGTCGCTGCCGGCGTGAGCGCAACCGGATGCCACTCATGGAACTGCCGTTCCCAGTTGAGAACCTGCAGCCGTGAGGTCAAGTACCTTGAGACTTCTGGTTCCAGGTCCGGGGCCTGCAGAATCTCGCTCAGAGCGTCCACAGCGATTTCACGGTCTCCACGATCGGCGGCGTCGTAGGCGGCAGTGATTGCGTCGGCGTGTCGGCTGGCGTGCAGGCACACCGCTTCGACGACAGCGCTTTTTGACAGTTTGATCCGCGAAAGTGCCGCGGAGTCGACATTGGGACCAAGTTGCGCCAGGAGGCGTTCGGCGTCTGCCCAATGCTGCGTCAGGCAGGCATAACCAAGCCAGGTGGTTTGATACCTTGCCGCGTCTTTCGTAATTCCATGTTCCAGGTAGCCTTCGCACACCTGTCGCACACGTTCGTATAGTCCTGGTCGCTCCGCGTACTTCGTCCCCAAAGGATTGCTGGGGTCCTGAATGATGTCTCGGATGCATTCGCAAAACTCATAGGGGATGCGAGTGTCGAACCGCTTGGTCTCCAGACATTCGACTCCAAACTCGTACAACTGGTCGTGTGATCCGTGCCAGCGCGGCAACAGACCCCAGGTGAACGATTGATAGGCTGGGTACCAGTCCATTTCGGCTGCCACGGCCCGGTCAAACCACAGTCTCATCTCGCGCAGGGGGGAGGGACTCGTGTCTCTGGCGACTGCGATCATCGCGGCTGCCGTCTCAGGACGGCCGGGGGCAGCCTCGTAAGCTCGTTCAAACGCTGCTCGGGCGAGTGGTAGATGTTCTTCGAAACCTTGCCAACCCTCCTCTGTGACTGTGGAGGCAAATCCACTACCGCGCGCCGCCCAGGCTGCACGGTAGTGGTAGTCTCCAATGATCATGTTGACGACAAATGGTGATTTTTCCTGGTGAACCTTGATCGCATCGCAGATTTCCCCGCGTTTGTCCAGCGGCAGCGACGCGAAGAACTGTAAGTTCGTGTGGTAGATCGTCCGACCCTCGTTTGAAGACAAATCGTCCTGCAAGACTTCATCCCGCAAGTGCGTTTTGCAAAGCCGTAGCAGCGCCTCCGCCTTTTCGGTTTGGCTGCTGTCATTCTGATAGTGTTTGTAGGCGCGCTTAGCGGCTGCTGTGAGTCGATTGGCCGGATATCCGCGGCCGACAAGGCCGGGATAACTTTTTTCCACGAGTTCCAGAGCCTTCAGCCTAGACACCGAGTCTGTGGCAAGATCCTGCAACAGCGCGCCGTGAAAGTAGGTGACGAGCGGATCGTCGCATCCGGTTTCGACCAGCAATTCGGCCATCTGAACCAATTCAGTCCTCGTTTTGCTTTGCTCGACTTCCGAGAAATTGCGAGCGACCTCCGTCAAGAAATCGATGGCTGCCTCATCCCACATTTCGCCTCGGCTGCCAACTTGCCGGTAGGCGTCGACGGTCGTGCGAAGA
Organism: Planctomycetaceae bacterium; assembly: GCA_041742495.1. GTDB lineage: Bacteria > Planctomycetota > Planctomycetia > Planctomycetales > Planctomycetaceae > JBGSIP01. The sequence goes on along the minus strand of JBGSIP010000969.1, from coordinate 1,935 downwards.
TTGAACCCCAATCGATCTTGTACAAAAGTTTGAAATGTCTTGGCTTCGGTGCCCGACGGGATCGGTTTACCAACCCGTTCGGCTGGGCGAGTTACCCCCCGAATCTCCGCGGCGGAAGGTTCCCCGTCCATGCAAAATACTGCGCTAGCGACGATCAGGAACGCCGTCACGGGACCATTCCCAGCGACTTTTCGTGCGAGTAGAGAGACCATCGTTGGACCTCCTTCGGCTGCCGGACCATTTTTTGCGGTTGGTAAACAAGTGACTAGATTGTCGTCCGAAAGCGAGTTCATTGCGAGTGATTTGACCAAAAGTTGAGTCCGGAAGGTGATGAAATTGCGGCTTTTCAATGGCGGAATCCAACCCGTGGCGTGACAATCCCGGGTCTTCCGTTGACCAATGAATTGGGCTGATGCTCACTCTTTTGATAGGCAGGCGAAACGATGAAGAAAAAAGACATTCAGCGTCTCACGGCGGTCACTGGTGTGAGCTGCAGTGACCGGAAGTTGCGTTTGCAGGTTGCCGGCGTGGAGCAAATTGGTCGCAACTACGAGGCTCTGGAACAACGGGCTTATGGAAGCGGGAACAGCAATTCTGCGGGGTCGGTGATGGCCGACGTGGCACAACACCAGAACGACATGCTGGCTAAGCTGCAGCCAATGGTTGCCGAGATACTTAGAGATCCGAAGGACCCACGCTACGCGGGGTTGCAGGCCGCCATGAAAATGTTCGGCGGCCTCCCGGGCATGAATGATGTCGAGCAGATTCGGCGGGATGTGCAGATGTCGGGCGGATTGACGCCGCCACCCGAACGTGAACCGGGGATCGAACTGGAGTTTCAGGAGGGCGTGGAACCTTCATTGGAATCTCTGGAGTGGCTGGCAACGAACTTCAGCACGCTGCTCCCCGGAGTGGTCGAAGCGGCCCGCTACGCGTACTCACGTTTGGCAGAGGAGTCCCTGACGGAAGATGAGGAGTCTGTTTACCTGCTTAAGAATCCTGCCGACCAGGACTATCTGGATCGGGTGCAGGTAGATTCCATCACCGTCCACCCCGGCCGGCGATACGACTTCTCGTTCAACACTCCGTGCGGACACTTGATTGAACATGGCATGTATGCCCTCTTTGAAGAGTCCCGGCTGATCGTCTGCGGCGAACACGACGTGATTGCGGAGTTCGAGGACTCATTGGCAGAGCAGGAAGATGAGTGAGCCGTCGCGGCAACCGCAGTCCCGGTATCGGTAAGCTCACCCGTATGTCATCCAGCGGTGGTCAGATTGCGTAGCAGGAGGCTCGGGTTGGCGCACTCCACGACTGCGTGAGGAAGGGAGCCCCGGGAATCTTGCGGCCGGGTGACTGAGTGAGCGACTGATATTTCTGTGGTCCCAATGAGGTCTCGTCCCCATAAACGATGTCAAAAAATGTGAATCCACTGTGGACAGGTGCCCGGTTGTCGGTGATAACTCGACAGCACGTGGTGCGAAGAACCGCAGTTGGGGACGACGGAGATGGCAGCGCAGCCGGCTTTCGAGAAGCTGCTGGTGCAGGATGGGACCTCATTTCGCTGCTTCAACCGGCAGGAATTGCGTGTTGCTGCGCACTGGCATCGGCATCCTGAGATTGAGCTGACCTACGTCGAGAAGGGGCACGGGACGCGGCTGGTCGGTGACCACATCGGCACGTATGAGGATCACGATCTGGTATTGATCGGATCGGATGTGCCTCATACGTGGCTGTCGGATGCCTATCGAGGCCAGAAATATGATCGGCACCCTGCGATTGTGTCGCAGTTCCGGTCGGACTTTCTCGGGACGGCATTTCTGGAGGCTCCCGAAATGTCTCCAGTCCGGGATCTGCTGCGTATCGCGGAGCGCGCCATCTGGTTTCCTCCCGCGGTGGCGATGCGGGTCGGGCCGGCCCTGGCGGCGTTGACTC
>JBGSIP010000968.1:0-4078 GCA_041742495.1 Planctomycetaceae bacterium | reverse complement strand
GCGTTTGGGTATTCGCCAGAAGAGCTGGCCAGCATTCCGGCGGAGGCAAACCTGGGCCTGTCCTGCGGCAACCCGGTGGCCACGGCGCGGCTGCGGCCGGGTGAGACGGTGGTCGATCTGGGGTGTGGCGGGGGAATTGATGTGCTGCTGGCGGCGCAGAAGCTGGGGCCGGCGGGGCGGGCGATTGGCATCGACATGACGCCGCAGATGATTGAACTGGCTGAACGAAATGCCCGTCAGCGTGCAAACACATCGGACTGTGCACCGGTGGAGTTTTACCTGTCCGCGATTGATGCGATGCCGCTGCCTGGTGAATCGGTCGACTGTGTGATCAGCAACTGTGTGATCAATCTGGCAGCGGATAAGTCGGCGGTATTTCGGGAAATGTGGCGTGTGTTGAAGCCCGGCGGGCGGGTGGCCATCAGTGACATTGCGCTGAAGGAAGAGCTGCCGGACGAGTTGCGAGAGAGTCCCGCGGGCTATTTGGGCTGCATCAGCGGGGCGCTCCCGTTGGATGAGTTTCATACCGGTCTGGAGCAGGCGGGCTTCGTGGAGATCGCCATTGTCGATTCTCAGGCCGATCTGAACGCCTATTCCCAAGTATCGGGGCAGTTTGGCTGTTGCAGTCCTGCGGCGATGGGGGGCGAAGGTGGCGAGAGCTGCTGCAGTCCCGTTGATGTCGTGTCGTTGAGCGTGGGTGGGTCGGAACCGCCGGAGAACGTGGTCCACAAGGGGCTGGCCAGCCTCGTGGAGCTGTATGACTTGAATGTCTTTGCGGCGAGTGTCAAGGTGTTTGCACTCAAACCACCGGCATCGTGAATTCTGCGGCGAACGAATCGGCGCAGACGGTTTCGCGAGCAGCCAATGGCCGTGCGTCGCGGAAGAGGCCCTGCGTCGGACGACTCTGGCTGGTCGGAATGTGGTCGCTAAGTTCATCCGACGAGTCCAGCCACGGAGTCAGATTATGCTGCAGTCCGACAATGCGCGCCGTCGTGAGACCGGAGCAGGAAGCACCCAATGGCGACTGAACCACGCCGCCTGGTGCCAGAGTGCTGTCTGTTTCGTGTGTAGCGTGTCTGGCGGAGTCTGGAAGATAGTCCGGCTCGCGTGCTGTGCTGCGGTGGTGTGCTCAATGGGCGTGCTGTCCAGCGTGGCGAGCGGAGATGAACGGTTGCCTTTTCCACCGGTGGTGAGCAGTCAGCCGGCCGGCGAAGATCCGCCGAGTCCGGATGCCGCTGTGGCGGTGATGGGTGTTCCCGAGGGATTCGCCGTCAATCTGTTTGCGGCGGAACCGGATGTGCAGCAGCCAATCTCGATGATGGTGGACGCGCGCGGGCGAGTGTGGGTTGCCGAGTGCTACACCTATGGCGGCCGGGCATTCGACTCCACACTGCGCGATCGCATCGTGGTGCTGGAGGACACCGATGGCGACGGGCGTGCCGATCGACGGACGGTGTTCTGGGATCAGGGAAACCGAACAACGAGCGTCCTGCCCGCGGTGGGAGGAGCCTACATTCTGAATGCTGGCTGTCTGTCGTTTCTGGCAGACACTGACGGCGACCTGCAGGCGGATGGTGCTCCTCGTGTGCTGCTGGACGGCTTCGACAAAGACTCGATTGGTCACAACATTGCCAGCGGACTGATGTGGGGCCCCGACGGCTGGATCTATGGTCGGCACGGGATCCAGCAGACCTCGCGGCCAGCCCCGCCGGAAGTGCCTCTGGAATCGCGGCCGCAGATCAACGCCTCGATTTGGCGCGTGCATCCAGCCCGGCCGTGGTCATTTGAGGCGGTGACTCACGGCACCACAAATCCGTGGGGACTGGATTACGACCGGCAGGGGGAGTTGTTCTTCACGAACAATGTGATTGGTCACGGCTGGCATGTCATTCACGGCGCCCATTACAAGCGGATGTACGGTGCCGACTTCAACCCGTATGTGTTTGACCTGATCGATCAGCACGCGGACCACTATCACTGGGACAATTCGCAAACGTGGACGGCCTCGCGGGATGCGGTGGGCGTGCATGGTGAACTGGGTGGAGGGCATTCGCACTGTGGGGGATTGATCTATTGTGGGGAGAACTGGCCGGACGAGTATCGTGGCTCGTTGTTCATGTGCAACACGCATGGTCGGCGCGTGAACCGGGACCGGATTGTGCCGGCAGGATCGGGCTATGTGCTGGAACATGCGCCGGATGTTCTGCATGCGAACCAACCGTGGTTTCGTGGTGTGTCGCTGGGAGAGTTGCCTGATGGGACCGTGCTGATTTCGGACTGGGTGGACAACGGCGAGTGTCACGACAACGACGGCGTTCATCGTCTGAGCGGCCGCATCTATCGCGTACGGTACACCGGCCGACCGGCAGCGACGTGCCTCACGGGAGAGCCACTTGACCAACAGTCGGATGCGGCCCTGGTTGGTCATCAGGCTCAGCCGAATGAGTGGCTGGCGCGTCACAGTCGGGGCATTCTCCTGCAGCGCGCCAGTATCTCGGGCCGGCCGTTGTCGGACGAGGCGAACGTCGCCCTCGATGCGCTGATTGATTCCGACGCTGCCACTGTGGTTCGTCTGCGAGCGATGTGGTGCCGCTTTGCCAATGCCGGCGTCAGTTCGCGGTTGCTGGAGTTGATGGCTGATCGTGATTCGCTGGTCCGCACGTGGGCGATTCGGCTGGCCGTGCATCATCATCCGTTTGATCGCGCTGTGCGGGTTGATTCAAGCTGGCCGCGATTGAAGGCGTACGGACCGCTGTTGGGGGCCTTGCAGCGGGCCGCTGCCGATCCGTCGTTGCGAGTGCGACTGGAGGTCTGTTCGGCTCTGCAGCGTCTGCCAGTGGATGACCGTCTGGTGATTGGCGGGGTGCTGGCCAGTTCCAGCCAAAACGCGGCCGATCACAATTTGCCGTTGATGATCTGGTATGCGATTGAGCCCGCGGTGGTGTTCGATGCCGAGAATTGGCTTGCCGTCGCTGCCACCTGTCCGACGCCGCTGATCTCGCAATTCATCGTGCGTCGGCTGACGATGGAGGGGAGCCAGTCTCCGGACGTACTCCAGCAAGTGGTGGCGGCCATTCACCGTGCGGAACAAGAGCCCGGATTCGCTGCGATGTTGAGCGGACTGCGGGATGGACTGCGCGGTCGGCGGAAACTGCAGGCTCCCGCGGCATGGACTGACGCCTGGTCGGCGACGTTGGTTGGGCATCCGGATTTGGCGATCCGAAATGTGGCGATGGAAATTGGTGTGATCTTTGGGGATGGTCAATCGATGGAGGCGCTCGTCTCCATTGCTCGTGACAAAGGGGCGGCCTCAGCGGATCGCTCGGAGGCGGTGGCGAGTCTTGCCGCCAATCGCGACCCGCGTCACATCAAATTGCTGCTCGACCTGTTGACCGATCCAGCCACGGAGAATGCTGCCGCTCGGGGCTTGGCTGAATTTGACACCGAGGCTGTTGCGGACAGCCTGCTGGCCAAGTACGGACGATTCAAGGCGGGGGGGCGCGAGGCGGCCATAGATACGCTCTGCAGCCGGCCAGGCTGGGCTCTGCGATTGCTGTCCGCCATGGACGAGGGAGCGATCCCCGCAGCACATCTGGGGGCGGCTCAGGCACAACGATTGGCGGCGTTCGGCGATGCCGCGGTGCTGGATAAGTTGTCGCTGGTCTGGGGACAGTTCGCTCCTTCGTCCGCTGAGAAGGAGCAGGCGATTCAGAATGTGCTGGCAGATTTCACTCCCGCGGCTCGAGCGCAGGCGGATCTCGCGAACGGGCGAGTGTTGTTCAATCAGCATTGCGGCGCGTGCCACCAGTTGTTTGGCGAGGGGAAGGGCGACCTGCTGAAAATCAAGAAAGCGCTTGCCGAACCCGACACAGATAATCAGCCCGCCCATACTATAAAAGGTGAGTCGTTCTCTGAAAGTTTGCCCGGGGTCATGTCGGGAACAGATGGCTTCGTGGTCATCGATCCGAAAATTAAATCGTTGCATTACCAGTATGCACGATGCTGCAGCCCTTCGCCTGGCGATGCAATATTCGCCTTCGTGAGTGTGACACAGGGCATCAGGATCCATAAAACTACC
>JBGSIP010000967.1:0-3377 GCA_041742495.1 Planctomycetaceae bacterium | reverse complement strand
CCGCCGGGCGCCACCGGACCCGGTTCGGTCGCGATTCCCGAAGCGCTGCCGGCAGGCATTGGGCGCGCGCCCGGGGCTTGCTCGCGGGGAAACATCCAGGCCCACACCTGCGGGCGTCGAGCCTGATCCATGGCCATCAGGACACCGGCAAACGCAGCGACCAGAACGAGCAGACGGCGCTGATCGCGGCCATTCAAATAGGGTGTTCTGGTGGAGTTTTGCCGGAATCTCACGAACGTTGTTCCTCTCCGATTCGGTGAATCTCGCCTGGGCGTGGACGCCTGTGGCGGGGGCTACCGGCGCGGGGATCTGCTGCCGCGACTTTGACTTGAAACCGTCTTGAAGTCTATTGTTGGATGGCTCTCGTCGAATTGGAAGGCCCTCCGAAAACGTGGCCGGCTGCGTGGGCTCTCGTCGTCCTCTGCTGAGCCTTTCGTGTTTGTCATCGGCTGCTCAGGCTCCGCGTTTGTGTGTGATCATTTCGTCAGCCATCTCAACGACTGGATTCACAGTCCTCATGGTGCTTGCACTCGATCGCCGGTGGCGGTGTCGACCTCTCCTTGCCGCGTCGCGCGCGTGGTGTCGCGCGTCCACCGTCATTGTGGCGCTGGTGGTGTGGCTGCCGCTGAGGGGGGATTTCCTCGCACGCGTCCAGGCAGAAGCACCGCACGCGCGGGCGACGGAACTGGTGGATGGCTTGCGCGGCCGCGGCTACTTTGATACTGCTCTCGACTATTTGCAGCGGTTGGAAGCGGATGCAAGCCTGCCCGCGGAGCTGCGCGCCGAGCTGCCCTACCGCCGGGCGATCGTGCTCTTGGATGCGGCGCTCAAGGACTCTAACCCGGACGCGCAAGCGCGCCAGCTCGATCAGGCCCAGGCAGCCTTGGAGGAATTTGTTCGTCAGTCTCCCGAGCATCCTTTGCGTGCGGACGCCGAGACGGAACGAGGCCGCCTGTTGATGGGCAAGGCACGGGTCAAGACTCGGCTGTCAGAATCCCCCGCCAACGACGCAAACCGGCCGCGACTGCAATCCGAGGCACGGGAGTTGATTGCGCAGGCCCGCACTATTTTTGTGGAAGCCCGCGACCGTTACGAACTCGCGTGGAAGAAGTTCCCTCCCAGTCTCGCTCCGGATGATCTGGAGCAACGGGCGGCTCGCGATCTGGCGGAAGGCAAGTACCTGCGTCTGCAACTGGAATTGGCGTACTGCACCTATCGCTCAGCGCAGACTTATCCGCGCGAGGCCAGCAACAACCGACAACTGCTGCAACAGGCAGTGCAGGAATTCAGGACCATTGAAGACCGGTATCGCAGCATGGCCACCGGGCTGCATGCCAGCATGATGACGGGAAAGTGCTTCCAGGAACTGGACGACATTCGCAGCGCGCTGGGGATCTACGAACAGATCCTCAAGCATCCGGGGAATGATGCCGGCCTGCAGTCGCTGCAGGATCAGGCGTTGCAGTTTCGGTTGATCTGCCTGAATCACCCAGAGCGGCACGACTACCGAATTGTGATTGACGAAGCCAGCCTCTGGCTCGCTGGTGCCAAGGCCAAGGCGCATACGGAAGTTGGGCTAGGCATTCGCTGGGAGCTGGCCCAGGCGTGCGAGAAACTGGCAGAAGAACGCGACACCGAAAACGCGCAGCGGGAGACGCTGCGGCAGCAGGCGCTGGGTCACGCACGCGAGATCAACAAGTTTGCCAGCTCGTATCGGGATGTGTCATTCAGCATGGTGCAACGGCTGCTCGCCGCGATGAACAAATCGGTCACCGACCCGAAGGACTTTGACACGGCCTACGGTATTGCCAACCGCATGCTCGAAGAGATTCCTGCTTTTCAAACGCGCCGCGACGCCGACAAGACCACTGCAGCGGAGCGAGCGGTTGTGGAGCAGGAACTGGCTGCGCACCTCACGGAAGCGGAACGGATGTGGCGGCTGGCGTTGTCGCTAGCGGATCGCAAGGTGGAAGAAAGCCGTCTGAATACTGCCCGCTATCGACTCGCTTATGTATTGTACTTGCGGCACCAGAGCCTGGCTGCGGCTGCCATTGGAGAGTTTGTCGTGCGGACCTATGTCGGCCGCGATGACACGGCGGCGCTCGACATGGCATATCTGGCGCTAGCCGCCTATTCACAGGCCATTGCCGACAACGTGGCGGCCGGGGGTGACGTTGAACGACGCGAGGTCGCGCTTGTCGCGCTGATGGAAGGGATCGGTCAGCGGATCGTCACACATTGGCCGACGACGGATCGTGCCGTCGATACACGCATGGTTCTGGGCAATGTGCTGCGACGTTCCGGAAGGCCGCAGCAGGCCGCCGACTGGTATCGGCAGGTTCCCAATACTTCGGACCGGTATCCGGAAGCGCAGTTGCAGGCGGGACAGGCGTTGTGGAATGCAGCGTTGACGGCGCTGAATGGCAAGCCGGTCAACGGGAGCGTCATTGACCCGTCGACGGCGCTTGAGTGGCAGACTTCGGCGGCACTATCGCTGCAGACGGGTATCTATCGCTGGCAGGCGGAAATTCCCCGCGACCAGGCCACGCCGGACGATCTGGTGCGTGCCAAAGTTTCGCTGGCACAAATTCGGATTCGCGAAGGCTCCGACTCTGAGGCTGTCCGCGTGCTGACGGAGGAACCACATGCCGTGACCACGGCGATTGACGTGCCCGCGGGGCGCGACCGTCCGAATGAGTCCACCGCAGTCACCAGTCAGGCGTTCGCGTCGTTTGTCTATCAGCAACTGCTGCGGGCCAACGTCGGGCAGCGCGATCTGGAGGCGGCACGTGCGACCCGGACGAAGCTGGAAGCGCTTAGCGGCACTGGTGATTCAGGAGCACTCACCGCGATTTATGTCGAGTTGGGGCGAGAACTGCAGACGGAACTTGATCAGCTTCGCCGCGCGGGAAACGTGCAGCGTATCAGCGCGGTACAAGCTGCGTTCGAGGAATTTCTGAATGACTTGGCAGCTCGCAGTGATGGCCAGAGCTTTGGATCACTCATCTGGATTGCCGAGACGTATTTTGGCTTGGCGGACGGCAGCCGGGGAGATCTCGCCGCGAAGAAGTATTTCACGCGTGCCGCAGACGCCTACCAGCAAATTCTCAAACTGGCGGCCACCGATGCCTCATTTGCAGATGCTACACGACTGATTGGCGTGCGGTTGCGACTGGTGAATTGCCTGCGCACGCAGGGTGACTACGCAGCCGCGGCGGATCTCATGGCCACTGTGCTGTCCGACCGCCCCAAGGCTGTGGATGCACAAGTCGAGGCGGCCAAATTGTTTCAGTCGTGGGGCACCCAGGAACAATCGGCAGCGCGGCTGGAACTGGCGATCTCTGGCGGCGATCTGGCGGTGAGCGGTACCGCAGGGG
>JBGSIP010000966.1:0-3342 GCA_041742495.1 Planctomycetaceae bacterium | reverse complement strand
CGCAATCTGCAAGTGCTCAGCCGCTTCGCTAAATCGCTTTTCTTCCAGCAGGAACGAGCCCAGGGCGTGATGTGCCCGGGTCGAGCGCGGATCGATCGTCAGCGCCGCGCGAAATCCGCGTTCGGCCAGTTCGGTTCGCTGGGCCAACTGATCCAGCCGGGCCAGGCCGATCGCCGCTTCGACAGACTTGGGATTACGGTCCAACGCCTCGCGATAGCCTCTGCGGGCCTCTGCATCGTTGCCCAACTGGCTTTGCCAACTGGCATAGTGCAGATGGACGCCGACGGGGTCCTTCATGTCATCGATGGTGCGCGGAGTGGTGTCCTCCGGAATGACGGGCACCGGTGGAGTCGGAGGCGACTCGCGGGCAGCCATCCATTTTGAGACAAACGGAATCTTGGACGTCGCGGCGCAACCGGGCGCGCAGAGGGCCAGTGAGAGTCCGGCCGCACAAATCCATTTCGACATTCCAGACCTCCCTGTCTGCAGCCGGCCGCCACTGGTCGGCAGAGGTCGCGCGGAATTGCCGAGCCATCCATGGCCCAGTCGACAGCCGCCAGCGTGCCAAGGTCGCGCGGCCTGCTCGTGCCCGCCGACGCGGGTGCGTAACGGCTACGACAGCCCGGAGAAAGTCCGTGAGGCTGCCTCGGCCAGCAAATCCGGCGTCAACACCATCGCCTGTTGTCGAAATCGGCAGATTGACTCCGCCATATCCAGCAAATCTCGGGCGTCGCTGGAACGCGCAACTCGACCCCGATCGTAGTAGTCAGTGTACAAATGATCGGACGCATCCGGTGGAGCGATCCAGCCCTTGCTGTGGCAGTGCATCTGAAAGATGCGGCGAAACAGCTCCCGGTCGGGCGAAGGAATGGCAATCTTGTGGCGAATGCGACGCAAGAACGCGTCGTCGACCAGATCGCGGGGATCGAGATTGGTGGAAAAGATCGTGAGTTGCTCAAACGGGATCGCAAACTTCTCGCCGGTCGCCAGCGTGAGGTAGTCGACCCGTTCTTCCAGCGGCACGATCCAGCGGTTGAGCAGATCTTTGGGCGAGACAAGCTGACGTCCAAAGTCGTCCAGCAGGAAGACGCCGCCGTTTGCCTTGATGTGAATGGGTGCCTGGTAAAACCCACTCCCCTCGACGAACCGGAGATCGAGCATCTTCAGATCAAGTTCCCCCCCGGCCACCACCACCGGACGCCGGACCAGCTTCCAGCGTCGGTCTCCCCCATGCGTTTCGGAAGGCCCGCGGTGTGCCGCCGCTGCAGACGCGGCGGCATTTTCCGTGGTAGTAATTGCCTCCAGCGTTTCCTGGCCGGCGAGTGGCTGGTGAATGGTGGGGTCAAAAATCGTGATGATGGCCCCGTCCGTCTGCACGGCATACGGGACGAACATGTCACCGCCGTTGCGATTCAGGAACTTCGAGATTCCATGGGCAATGACGGTTTTCCCGTTGCCGGGAGGACCGTAGAGAAAAATCGAGCGTCCTCCGCAGACCGCGGGCCCCAGTTCTTCCAACAGTCCGGGACGCAGGACGATCGATTCGAACGCCTGTTTGAGACTGCTGACGTCACAGGAGACCGAGTGGACGGACTGCCGGCAGACCACTTGCTGATATTGCGTCAGCGCCACAGGGGCGGGCCCGACGTAGCCACATTTTTCAAACGCTTCGCGAGAGCGGACGCGGCCCATTTCCGTGAGGCTGAAGCGATACGACACCCGCCCCATCAAGTCGCCGGTGGAGACCTCCAGGCAGCGCTCGTCGGTCAGGAAGCGCAGGACAGGTTCGATCACCTGAAACGGAAGGCAGACCTCTTCCGAGCAGGATTTGCCCAATTGGGGGCCGCGAATGTAGATCAGCTTCAGGATGAGTTCGCCGATCTGCCCGACCGTTAGCCCCGTCTCTGCAATCGATTGCGGCAATGCCGGTGCCGCCACGCGCGTCGGCGTGGTGGGCGACCACGCGGGCATTTTGCGAGCGGCGTCGTCGATACGTGAGACCGTGCGCTCCGCGGGAAGTTCCGCTATGGGACGCGGCTCAAATACCTGGGCGTACAAATCGCTCATCTCGACAGCCTCCCAGCTGTCCGATTTCATACCGGTTGACGGACGGTATGCTCTCCAGCAGCCTGGCGAGGCTGCCTGTCAAAAGCCCGATCTCACCTCGCCTCGCCGCAAGGCGGTGGCAGTGTGCGACCGGGCAGTTCGCTCCGAAGGCTGACGCCGCAAATCCTTCGCAATCAACGGTTGCACGCACTTGCTGCGGTCCGCCGAACGCAGATCACTCTCCCGATGCGGCGGACGCGTCGCCGTTGAGCCCGTATGTCACAATCGGCGGCAGCATCGAGGCCTTTGCCAAATCCTGGTACTGCTGGACCTCAGACGCGGGACGCCCCATCAAAGCGGGCTGGTAGCGCATTTCCACCACGGGGAGTTCTTCCGGGCCGAGGTTTGCGCTCAGTTCCTGCATCACAATCGCGTATCGCTGCTGACTCGTGGCCGCATCGAGAGCACTGGCCACATGAATGCGGCGGTACTCTGGCGGAACCCGAGTGAGAATCCAGTGCAGATGCGACCGTCCACTGACGTTCAGCGCGCCGGTTTCAGCATCGAAATGGTGGTGATGCAGCATCGTCGCATTGGCCCATCCTGCGGCCGACTGAGCCGTGAGATGGTCTTCGACAATCGTGCGGTCCTGCATGGTGTATGGGTACGGCCAGTAGTGTGACGCGTGATACTTCTGCGCAAACGACTGTTCGGGCCCGGTGGGACGATGGAAGGGGGGCCACAGCTTGCCATGTGAGGCGACCTGACGGCCACCAATAGGCTGCCGGGCGCGATAGGCATACCACTCGGGAGTGTGCTTCTTGAGCCCCGTCTCGTCCTTGCCAAACCACCACAAACCGGCGATGGCATCGGTCGACTGGTTCAAGGCACCCACGAAGAACGAAAACAGCAGAATGCAACGCAGTGATGTCACCATGACAGGTCCCCCCCCGATCGCGCAACGCGTGCTGCACGGCTGGTTCCTCAGCGCAACACGTCCCCATGAGGGGCTATCGGCTACCGGAAGCAGCGCTCATAACGCGCAGCACGGATTTTCCGGCTGCGCGTGCGGATTCGGATGATCAGTAACCAAGGATACACCCAGAAGCAGTCAGCCGGTTCCCACGACGTTCTGTCGCTTGGCGCTGTCTGCTGCTAGGCGTTGTGTCGGGAGCGGACGTGACGACCGGCGAATCGCCGTCGCCCGCGAATCAGCCTTCCGTGGCAGAGGGTACCGCGACGAATACCTCGCCCGCTTCAACCTGGACAGATAGACAGGTGGCTCCGAGACGCTCG
>JBGSIP010000965.1:0-6995 GCA_041742495.1 Planctomycetaceae bacterium | reverse complement strand
CGCTGGCGGTGTTCGTGCTGTTGTATGACGGACCCCTCAAGCGGACTTGGGCCGGCCCGGCCGTGATGGGGGCCTGCCGCGGGGCGAACGTCCTGCTGGGGTCCAGCCTGGCGGGTGCCATACCAGACCTGGCCTGGTATGTCGGCGGAGCAATTGCGGTTTACATCACGGGGGTCACGTGGTTCGCCCGTCAGGAAGCACGTCGCAGCCATCGCGGGGGTCTGTTGCTCGGCCTGACGCTGATCAACGTGGCGCTGGGAGTGCTGCTCGCAGGAGTCTGGAAACTCGCCGATACCCCGAACCCCGCCTTGGCGATGTTGCCCCTGTTGATGACCGCGGCCCTCTTGAATCGGCGCGCGGCCAAGGCCGTTCGCACGCTGAGCCCGCCGGACGTGCAGCGTGCCGTGGGGCTGATGCTGCTGTCGCTGATTTTTATCGACGCGGCCTGCGTTTACGCCTATGGCAGTGGTCAGGCCGTCCATGCGGTCGGCATTTTGGCACTGCTCATTCCGGGACTCTGGCTGCGCCGGCGAATGCCCATTACCTGATCGCTGGCGAGTTGCGCCGCGACACGCACACCGTCTCAGCAGGCTACCAGCCGATCGACATATTGGTTTCGATGGCGCGCTGGGCTTCGTGCAGGTCGGCTCCCGATTCGATCATGTACAGCCGGATGGCATGCACTTTGTCGCCATGTGCCTTGGAGAGGCATTCGCGCGCCTTGTCGCAGGGCTCGACAGTCGACTCCAGCCCCAGCAGACGTTTCGAAATGACCCACAAGTCGCGGGGCCGCTTGGTGACCCGCAAAATTTCGTCTTCGGGGTACAGTTCCTGAGCCAGACCCGTTGCTTCGTCGGACGAATCCGCCCAGCCGATCATGACGTGAGCGTTGGTTTCGATCTCATACAAAGCCATCGGTGGGATCCTTTCGCAGTGGGGTGTGTGGCTGCAATCGGGGGCAGGGAGACCGGTTGTGAGGGGCGAATCCGGCCGACCCGCAGCTTTTCTCCACCAGATTATAACCTGCCCCTCCACAAGCGCAAACGGGTCCACGGGTCCACATTCATCACCCACTCGAAAAAACCCGCCCGGAACGCCCGGCAGCAACAGCCCTCTCACGGAACGCCCGGCCGAGAGACCCGGACCAGCCGACGAAATCCGACTGGCGGATGACGCGCGGAGACGAAACCATCGATCACCTCGATTCACACGTTCCGCTTCGCAAGACGCTGTTCTTCGGCCGCGCTGAGCCGCACGTAGCAGGGGAGCAGTTCTTCGGCGGAACCGCGGGCCGTCGTCGATGCCGCGCGCAATCCCCACAATGCCGCTCCGACCGCGGCCACATCGATCGCAGAAATGCGGTCGAGATGGACAGTCTGCACGCCCGGGACGTCAAACGGCGCGACGGCAGGTCCGGTCACGAACGAACCAGTGCGGCCCGCCAACTGCTGGATGACCTCAGAGGGGGGCACGATCGCGGTGTGGGAGGGAACCCACGCGCGCGCGCCGGATCCCGTGAGTGTCACCGGGCACCGGGTCCAGAACACCTCCCCCCGTTGCGCGTCGAGGGCGACCCCCAGCCAGTCTTCTGACCAACGGGTCGTTCCCGCTTCCGGCGTCTCGTTCTCGCTGGTCTTCGGATCAACGGGCTCGGTTGTCTCAGCGGATTCATTGTCGCGGCTTCTCATCTCGACACGGCCGGCTATTGCCAGCGCGGCGGCTTCGGCCCGCACCCCCTGTACGGGGCAGCCGAGTGCATAGGCCAGCATTTTGGCCGCGACGACGCCAATGCGGACCCCGGTGAAGCTGCCCGGGCCGACGTTCACCGCAATCAGTTGCAGTTGTCCTTGCGACAGACCGGTTTCTTGCAGCAGCGCCGCGAGGCGGGTGAACAGCGTCAGACCGTGGCGGCCTTTGGCGCGCGGCATGATGGCTTCTCCCAGGGTGATGCCATCGGCAACCACCGCCAGACTGGCGATGTCGGTCGAAGTCTCGATTCCCAGCACCAGCAACGTGCAGCCCTCGCTTGGGTTGTCCCCTGACCCGGATCGTACCCGCTCCGGGATCGTGCTCCGTCTGGCATCGGCGCCGGTTGCGGATCGATCTGCGGCGCAGAATACAAGACCGGCGATGCCCTTGCATCCCGCGCGCCGTAGATCGACCGTTTGGAACCGCGTCGCAGAACCAATGGAAAGTGGCTGATGTCGCGCACGAATTGATCGCGTCGCAGGTCTGTCATCGAACCTGGCTGATGCAAGTTTCCTCGCTCGGCCGCCCGGCTCCGCCGGCCGCGCTGTGGGCCAGCGAAGGGGAAGGGGGCGTGGTTTGCCGGACCCGGGTGAGTTTTTCGCGTAGCATGCTGAACAGTCCGCCAGCGAGCCCTATACTCTGCCGGTCATGTGCGTTGGCGTGCGGCGCGCTCTGTGCCGTTGTGATTACCCCGTTCGAGGGGGCTTTGGGCCGCAAGGATCTGCTGATGCTGGAACGCCGGGAATTGTTTCCCCACGTCATTGAGTTGAACCATCAGGCCCGCCGTCGGTTCGGTTGCTGCGTGTATCTCATTCACTCCGCCGGCGAGTGGGCGCTGATCGACGTGGGCTACGACGACACCGTTCCGGAAATTGTCGAGTTGATTCGGCAGATGGACTTTCCCTTGTCGGGAGGGAAGTACTTCATCGCCACTCATGCCGATGTCGATCACGTGCAGGGATTTCGTGTCCTGCAGGATCTCATCCCCAGTGGCAAGGTGGTGGCGCATCCTCACGCGCAGAAGCTGCTGGCCGAAAAAGACCGCATCATGACCTACGCGGAAATTTCCGCGCAAGGGATTTCGCTGGACCTGCCCGACATCAGCGTCGAAGTGGTTGTGGATGAAGGCTCGCAAATCCAAGTGGGCGATCTGCAACTGGACGTGTGGCACACGCCCGGTCACGCGCAGGGCCAACTTGCCTTCCGCATGGGCAACCTGTTGTTCTCCGGCGACAACATTTTTCGCGATGGCTGCGTGGGCAACATCGATGCTCATCATGGCTCGGACCTGCCCGATTTCATCCAATCGCTGGAGCGGATTCGCGACAGCGACGTGGAATGGCTGCTCCCCAGCCACGGTCCCATTTTCCGCAACGATCGCGGGCTGCTGCAGTCCACCATCAACCGGTTGACCGGCTATCAGCACATGGCCGACTTCGGCACGTGTGCTCTCGATTGGCCGCTCCTCGACGCCTGGGAAGAAGAACTGATTCGCGGCGTAAATCCCACCGAGGGATAGATCGCCCGAGGGAGCGGGTACCCGGACCGCTCATGCACGCTGGCTGCCGCGAATACCTTGGCATGAGCTGACTTGGCCCAGGTTCAGTCAGGCCATGGCAGACACTCGTCCCTGCCGCTCAACCCTTGCGTTGCGCCCGCAGCAGTTCCAGTTCTTCCACAAAGTCCGTGGCGTCCTTGAACTCGCGATACACGGACGCAAACCGGACAAAGGCAACCTGATCCAGGTCGCGCAGCAGTTCGATCAGCTTCTCCCCAATCTCGCGGGAGGGGACTTCCCGCTCGAAGTGATCGTAAATGTCTGCCTCGACCTGGCTGACGATCCGATCGATCTGTTCGTCACTGACGGGGCGTTTGTAGCAAGCCTTCTCCAAACCCTTACGGATGCGTTCGCGATCGAACGGCACGCGGCTGCCGTCTTTTTTGATCACCTTGATGGGCGATTCTTCGATCCGCTCGTAAGTGGTAAACCGGCGGCCGCACTCCAGGCATTCCCGGCGGCGGCGGACCGCATACTTGTCACTCAGGCGCGAGTCCACGACCTTCGTTTCCTGATCGTGGCAGTACGGACACATCATGAGCACAAGTTCCAGACGACGTCGCTGCGCGCCATGGCCGGCGCATCCAGCAGTTGGCACATCCCGCAGTGTGGCACCGGCGGCAAAGAGACAGGCGACCCGTCGTGCGGACCTGCGGCCACTCAGGCACCCTGAGGACAAGTTCTCCGCGTGGCCGATCCCTGCCTGTGCCCTCGCGATCACGGTAAACGAAAAAACCAGCGCCGGGAAGCCCCTGCGCTGGTCTGGGATCGGAATTCCACGGCGATAGCCGGTCCGCATCTCCGCTTCGGCGACCGCGAACTTACTTGTGATACCCCAGGCTGGCAACCACATCGTAGAGTTCATCAAACGTGATGAACCTCCGACGGTTACGCAACTTGTACTGGTCGACCGCTTCGGCCAGTTCGCGAACTTCCGGTCGCGATTCCGACCGTGCGTCCGAAAACTGCCGGCGTTCCAGACCCGATTTGCTCGCGTCGCGGTTTTGACGACGATCGACGAAACCGGCCGCGGGCGTAGTTGGGGTGGAATCACAGAGATTGACACTCATGGCAGGCTCCTCAAGGGCCGCGGGCGCGATCGTTCAGCCACAGACGTGTGGCGGCGGGCGCGAACGAACTGACGGCGGCGGGCCATCTTCACTCCCCAAAACCTAGGTCACGGTTTGCGGGCACGCCGGGCATTTTCTTGGAAATTCCGCGTGCATTGCAATTTGTCCCCTTGAGCGTCCGGCGATTGTGGTCCACGTGCCGCACATGTCGGCCAATGCACTGCGTCACTGCGGCCGGAGTGACACTCTTTGATCACAGGGGCTAAAGACGCTCGGCCGAGTGCCGGATGCAGCAGAGAATCCGTGTGTTGACTGGCCACTCGTCAGCAATCTGCGGGGTCCGCTGTGCGGACAATGTGCGAGGCTGTAGATTGCCGGGTGCCACGTCTGGCTCGTCCAGCAGTGCCGACTCACATTTTTTGTTTCAGGAAACTCACCATGTCGCGGCGGATTGCCGTTCTGGGCAGCGGAGGCATGTCGACAGCCATGGCGATTCTCCTGGCTCGCGATGCCGGGCACGAGGTCCGCTTGTGGTCACGCTCGGAGGACTATGCCGCCGAACTGCGGCAGACACGAGTCAACACCCGACATCTCCCCGGCACGGTGATCCCTCCGCAGATCGTCATCTCTTCGCGGGCCGACGAAGTCACTGCCGACGCAGATCTGTTGCTCGCCGGGATTCCATCCGCTTATCTCCGCACGGTTTTGTCGGGCCTCGCTCCGCAGATTTCTGGTACGGCACCCGTGGTTAGTGTGATCAAGGGTGTCGAGGCGGGATCATTGAAGTCTCCCAGCCAGATCATCGGCGAGACGCTCCCCGGACGATCGGTGATTGTCCTGGGTGGCCCCGGGCATGCCGAAGAAATTGCAGACCGCCTGCCCACCAGTCAGGTGGCCGCGTGCCCCGACCACACCGCAGCGGAACTGGTCCAGCAGACCTTCAGCACCGACCGGTTTCGTGTGTATGTCACCAACGATCTGAAAGGGGTGGAACTGGCGGGCGCGCTGAAGAATGTGATTGCCATTGCCGCGGGCATCTGCGATGGCCTGGGCTTTGGCGACAACGCGAAGTCTGCCTTGATCAGTCGGGCCCTCAAAGAAATGATTCGCTTTGGGGCCGTGATGGGAGCGGCCGACGAGACGTTTGTCGGGCTGGCTGGCATTGGCGATCTGATGACCACCTGTTTCAGCCGCCACTCGCGCAACCGGATGGTTGGTGAGCGGCTGGCGCGGGGCGAGACTCTGTCGGCGATCACCGCGTCCATGAGTTCAGTGGCCGAAGGGGTGTTCTCGACACGCTCACTGGTGGAAATTGCCCGCCAGCACGGAGTCGAGATGCCCATCAGCACGGAAGTGATGCGCGTGCTGCACGAAGGACGAAGCCCGGCGGCCGCCACTGCCGCCCTGATGACCCGCCCGCTGCAGTACGAGTAGGCCGCCGGCAACAACTGACGATGGCCACCGAATGCGCGGGCCGAACACGCAGGTCGCCTTGATCTGTGTGACCAAGTGGCCGTGGAGAGAGGGCCGTGGCGGGTCCACCGCAGGTGCCGAAAGTCGGGCGTCGGAGGCGTGTTGCCACGGGCATCAAATTGCGCCCGTCCCCTCCGCAACCTTCTGTCCCCGAACGATTTGCCCCGTTTGCCGCGTCGTGAGGAAGGCCCCTGCTTGACTCCCTCAACTTCCCGCCCGTGGAATCGCCGGCGGTTTGACTTTGGTCTCTCCAGACGTGTAGAACAATCGTCGGATGATGTTTCCCCCCACAGATCCGGCACCCCCCCATGGTTGGGTGGTCTGATCTGGCGAGAACGTCCGGCGGGAAAACCCGCAGCGACGATCGTCCGCCACAGCGACCATTCTCTGAGCAGGTAACACGACGATGATGCGAACATGGGTTCTGATGCTGGCGACGACGGCACTGGTGGGTAGCGCCGTGATTCCTGTGGAAGCGGGGCCGTTTGGCGTGTTTGGCCCTCCGGGATACTTGGCTTCGTATCGCGCCGCCAATTTGCAGGCCCGGGCCATGCAACTCTCGGCCGTCAGCGAATATCGCGCGGCATACTGGGGTGGGTTTGCCTCCCCCATCTCGTACAGTGTCGGATATGCACCGCTGGGCACGGGAGCGGCTTGCTGCGGCACCACCTCCTACTACGCCCCGGCGTATTCCTATGCGTATTCCCCCATCTCCTACGCCCCGGCGTGCTGCGGTTGCTCGGGCAGTGGATGTGGCCCCGGCGGTTGCTCCTCGGGCGATTGCGCGTCGGGGGGCTGTAACTCGGGTTTGGCAGTGAGCCCCGCTTCATCAACCAGCGGTTCCGCCGGTCAGCCCACGCCGGCGACGTCCACCTTCCGCAAAGAGGAAGTCCCCCCTGGCACGACACCCCCAGGCACCAACGGGGGAGCGGGTGCACAAGACCCGGGTGCCTTCCAATTGCCGGAACAGAACCCAGCCTCGAATGCTCCCGGCTGGCCAGGTACCACGTATAACGAGTTCAATCAGCCGCGGAACGGTGGGTCTGGAGAGATGACCACGATTCGCAGCAACAAGGTTCCTGCTCCCCTTGAGCTCCCGGATCAGCCTGCGGCAGCGGGAACCGACGCCGTCGCTCCGGCCGCCA
>JBGSIP010000964.1:0-9896 GCA_041742495.1 Planctomycetaceae bacterium | reverse complement strand
AACGAGATTCGCGGCCTGTGCCTGAATCTCCAGTTGGAGAAGACCAACCCGTAGTGCCACTGGGGGCGATCCTCACGGCTAAAACGCGGGGATCGCGCCGCAGCGACCAGTGTCGCTGGAGTGGTGGGTGCTGGAGCGGTGGTTGGTTGCGATGGAGAAGCTGTTTTTCTGAATTCGAAGACAGGCAAGCTGCGAACGCCGCGATCGGCTGACTGAGCGAACACAGTCGGCCAGACCAGAAGGAGACTCAGGAACACCCTGGTCTCCTTTGCGTCCGGACAGTTGTCGAATCTGACAGGGAGCACGTTCTGTGAGCGTTGGCGAAACCCAATTCGATCGCGTGAATGATTATCGGTCCGTGAAGATTGCCCTGGCCAGCCCACAGGACATTCGCAGTTGGTCCTACGGCGAAGTCAAGAAGCCGGAAACGATCAACTACCGCACGTATCGACCCGAGCGGGACGGTCTGTTCTGTGAGCGCATCTTTGGCCCGGAAAAGGACTGGGAATGCGCCTGCGGCAAGTACCGTGGGATGAAGTACAAGGGGATGATCTGCGACCGCTGCGGGGTAAAGGTCACCCACAGCCGGGTCCGCCGCAAGCGCATGGGGCATATTGAACTGGCTGCACCGGTGGTGCACATCTGGTTCTTCAAGTCGATGCCCAGCCGCCTGGGCGCGCTCCTGAACATGAAGTCGTCCAGCCTGGAAAAGGTGATCTACTTCCAGGACTACGTCGTCATCGATCCGGGCGACACGCCGCTGAAGAAGACGCAGTTGCTCACCGAAGAAGAAGCGCGTCAGGCGCGCGAGAAATA
Organism: Planctomycetaceae bacterium; assembly: GCA_041742495.1. Classification (GTDB taxonomy): domain Bacteria; phylum Planctomycetota; class Planctomycetia; order Planctomycetales; family Planctomycetaceae; genus JBGSIP01. Next base: position 9,080 of record JBGSIP010000964.1, on the reverse strand, counting down.
CGGTGACAGCTTCGAAATCGACATGGGTGCCGAGGCGATCAAGAAGCTGCTGATGCGTATCAAGCTCGTCGAAGAAGCAGACGAACTGCGCGGTGACTTGAAGAAGACCACGAGCCAGCAGAAGACCAAGGACCTCATCAAGCGTCTGCGGATTCTGGAAGCGCTGCGCGACAGCGAGAACCGTCCCGAGTGGATGGTGCTGGACGTGATTCCCGTGATTCCGCCGGATCTGCGTCCGTTGGTGCTGCTGGATTCGGGCAACTTTGCCACCAGCGACCTGAATGATCTGTACCGCCGCATCATCAACCGCAACAACCGGTTGAAGAAGCTGGTGGATCTGAACGCGCCCGAAGTCATTGTCCGCAACGAAAAGCGAATGCTGCAGCAGTCAGTCGACGCGCTGTTCGACAACAACCGCTGCAAGCGTCCAGTGCTCGGCTCGTCCAACCGGCCGCTGAAGTCGCTGACGGACATGATCAAAGGGAAGCAGGGGCGGTTCCGCGAAAACCTGCTGGGTAAGCGCGTCGACTATTCTGCTCGAAGCGTGATCGTGGTTGGCCCCGAACTGAAGCTTCACCAATGCGGTCTGCCCAAGAAGATCGCACTGGAACTGTTCCAGCCGTTCGTCATTCGCCGTTTGAAGGATCTGGGCCACGCGGACACGATCAAGAGCGCCAAGCGCATGCTGGAGCGCAAAGACGAAGACGTGTGGGATATTCTCGATGAGGTGATCAAGAATCACCCCGTCCTGCTGAACCGCGCCCCCACACTGCACCGCATGGGGATTCAGGCGTTCGAACCGACGCTGGTGGAAGGGAACGCCATCCGCCTGCACCCGCTGGTGTGCAAGGGCTTCAACGCGGACTTCGACGGCGACCAGATGGCCGTGCACCTGCCGCTGTCGATTGAAGCGCAGGTGGAAGCCACCACGCTGATGATGTCGACGAATAACATCTTCAGCCCGGCGAACGGCCAGCCCATTATCTCGCCGTCGCAGGACATCGTGATGGGTTCATACTATGCGACACTGAAGCGCGACGGGCGTCCGGGTCACGGCATGACGTTTTCGTCAGTGTCGGAAGTGTATCGCGCCTTCGACCAAGGGAAGGTCGCTCGGCATGCCATCGTCAAGCTGCGTCTTCCCCGCGACAAGCGCGTGAAGGGGGAAGGCGAAGCCAAGTCCAAGTCGGGCCGGCTGATCGAAACGACCGTGGGTCGGGTGTTCTTTAACGACATCCTGCACCCCAGCATGGCGTTCTACAACCGCACGCTGAAGAGCCGCGATCTGGCCAACGTCATTTCCGACTGCTACCTGGAACTGGGGCGGAAGGAAACCATTGTGCTGCTCGACAAAATGAAGGAATTCGGGTTCCGGACGTCGACCCGTAGCGGTCTGTCGTTTGCGGCCAGCGATCTGGTCCCTGCTCCTAACAAGGATCAGGTGCTCAAGGATTCGGAAGCAGAAGTCGTCAAGCAGCAGAAGCTGTACGAGCGCGGCATCATCACGAACCAAGAACGCAAGAACAAAATCCTGGACACGTGGACGCACGCGAACGACGAGATTCGCAAGGCGATGATGCGGCAGTTCGAGAGCGACCTCCGCGAGGGTGGATACGTCAACCCGATTTACCTGATGTCAGATTCGGGAGCCCGAGGGGGTATCGAGCAGATTCGGCAGTTGTCCGGGATGCGCGGACTGATGGCCAAGCCGAGCGGCGAAATCATCGAAACGCCCATCAAGGCGAACTTCCGTGAAGGTCTCTCCGTGCTGGAGTACTTCAGTTCGACGCACGGTGCCCGCAAAGGTCTGGCGGATACCGCGCTTAAGACGGCGGACTCCGGGTATCTGACGCGTAAGCTGGCTGATATCTGCCAGAATATGGTCGTGACACAGCACGACTGCGGCACCACGAAGGGAATTACGCGCGGCGTGGTGTATCGTGGCGAGAATGTGGAAGTCAGCCTGGCGGACGCCATTCGCGGTCGCGTGAGCCGGACCAACATCGTGAACCCCATCACGGACGAAGTCATCGTCCGGGAAGGGGAGCTGATTACGATCGACCGGGCCCGCAAGATCGAAGAAATGGGACTGGAGCGCATTCAGGTGCGCAGCCCCATGACCTGCGAAGCCGAACTGGGGATGTGCCGGCTGTGTTACGGGATGGACCTGTCGACCGGGGCACTGGTGGAAGAGGGTCTGGCCGCCGGGATTATCGCCGCGCAGAGTATCGGCGAGCCGGGTACTCAGTTGACGATGCGAACGTTCCACATCGGTGGAACGGCCCGTCGTGAGGTGGAAGAGAGCGAAATCCGCTGCCGCAAGTCAGGACGAATTCGCTTTGCTCGTGTGAAGACCGTGGTGAACGCCGAAGGCAAGAGCGTCGTCCTGACCCGCAACGGGGAAGTGGTGGTCGTCGATGCCAAGAATCGCGAACTCGAATCGTTCCGCATGCCGATTGGCTCGGTGCTGCACGTGGCGGAAGGGGACGAAGTTCACGCCAACCAGGTGCTCTGCCAATGGGACCCGCACTCCGTGCCGATTCTGGCCGAAGTGGGCGGGCGCGTGAAGTTTGAAGACCTCATCGAAGGGCGGTCAATCCGCTCGGAGAAGGAGGCCAGCGGTCACATGCGTCGAACCGTCAGCGAGCACAAGGGTGACCTGCACCCGCAGATTGTGCTGGTGGACGATACGGGGCGGATTCTCGACTTCTACTACCTGCCGGAACGAGCCACGATCGAAGTGGAAGAAGGCTCGCAGGTCTCCGCTGGTTCAGTGCTGGCCAAGAACCCCCGCGATACCGGGGGGACGATGGACATTACCGGCGGTCTGCCGCGCGTGACGGAGTTGTTCGAAGCCCGCAAGCCCAAAGATCCGGCCGTTGTCGCGGAAATCGACGGCGAAATGGAACTGCTGGCAGAGAAGAAGCGCGGCAAGCGAATCATCGTGGTGCGTGGTACTGATGGCACGGAAGTCGAGCACGCCATCCCCCACGGGAAGGCGTTGCTGGTGCACTCGACCGACCACGTACGGGCCGGGGATGCCTTGGTCCGCGGACCGCTGGTTCCGCACGACATTCTGCGGGTCAGTGGAGAAGAGGCCGTGCAGCAGTATCTGTTGCACGAAATCCAGAGTGTGTACCGCGCCCAGCGTGTGGAAATTGACGACAAGCACATTGAGCTGGTCATTTCGCAGATGCTGCGGAAGGTCCGCGTGGACAACGTCGGTGATACGGACCTGCTGCCGGGAATTGTGATTGACAAGTTCGAGTTCCGCCGCATCAACGAACGGCTCAAGGACTCGGTCAAAGTCGCGGACAAGGGGGACACGGAATACGAAGCGGGTGACGTCGTTCGCGTGAGTGAGTTTGAAGAAGTGAATGCCCAGGTGGAAGCTGCGGGGGGCAAGCCCGCCAAGTCCACCAAGCCCAAGGCGGCCACGGCGAGCACCCAGTTGCTGGGAATCACCAAGGCATCGGTGCAGAGCACCAGCTTCATCTCCGCGGCGAGCTTCCAGGAAACCACCAAGGTGCTGACCGAAGCGGCGCTTGCCGGCAAGGTCGACTTCCTGCGGGGGCTGAAGGAAAACGTGATTCTGGGTCACCTGATCCCGGCTGGTACCGGCTTCCACATGCACCAGGAAGCGGAGGTCCGGATTCGACCGGAAGCGTTGATGGAACTGCAGGCGGAGAAGGAACGGATTCTCGCGGCTCGCCTGGACCTGCTGAATTCTCCCGAAGATCAGCATGGCGACAGCAACAGCTCGGCCAACAGCAATGCCCCGTCGCAGGGCATCACCGATCTGCTGTCGGAACAGTAACGGCCGGCGGGTGACGTCCTGCCGAGAGTGTTGAGTACGCACACACCCGGGCACTTGGCGAAACAATCGCGCGAGTGTCCGGGTGTTGTTGTTGAGCGCGGTGACGCTGAGCGGATTGATCTTTGTTCGCGAAACCAGCTCGGCGGCAACGTCTCGCCATTTGGATGGGCAGCAAAAGGCGCTGACCGGCAATCGACGCAGTTGGGGGCCCAGTTGTCAGTCTTGGCCGGGTTTATGGGCCGAAACGGGCCTCGGACAGATCGAGGTGGTAGATCTGACCTTCATAGCCGATAACGTAGATTTCGCCGGCGTTGTCGGTGCCGAATGAGGCGATGTGATCGGGGCAGTGGCCGACGTCGTAGATCTCGGTCACGCGCCCCTGCTCTTGCCTGAGACCCCACACGCGGCGCGTTTCGTAGTCGCCAAACAGGTACACTCCGCGGAACGTCTCCGAACGGCTGCCGCGATAGACATAGCCCCCGGTGACCGACACGCCGAGACTATGGGGGTAGGCGAAGACGGGCTCGGCAAATTGGGCGTCGGGCCGGCGGAACTCGTCGGAGAACGGGGCCCAGCCCTCCAGAATATTCCAGCCGTGATTTTCGCCAGCGCGGACGATGGCCACCTCTTCAAACAGGTCCTGTCCGACGTCGCCAACCCAGAGATCACCCGTTTCAGCATCAAAGCTGAACCGCCAGGGTTCGCGAAAGCCAATCGCAAAGGTCTCTGCGCGAATGGTGGGGTCGCGGGCAGTCGCGGAGAGAAAGGGGTTGTCGCGCGGAATCGCATAAGGGTCGCTCCCCACCCGGTGATCGACATCAACCCGCAGCATGGAGCCGTGGAAAATGCGAGGATTCTGCGCGTATCCATTGGGGTCTTTTTGGGGGCCTCCATCGCCGAAGGCGGCGTACAACATGCCATCAGGGCCAAACGCAATGCAGCCGCCGTTGTGGTTAAATGCCGGCTGCTCGACCCACAACAGGCGACGACTGGGACGCCCGGTGTCGGCCAAGCGATTCGGCGTGGCCTGCCGTTCCACAACCGTGGTCAGCACCGCTTTGCCTTCGGCGACTTCGTGTTCCAGAAAGTAACGGCCGTTCCGCGCGTAGTCAGGGTGAAACGCGATGCACATGAGGCCCCAGTTGTTGCCGTACTTCACTTGGCCTTCGAGATCGGCAAAGAGCGTTTTGCGCGGAGTCGAGTTGCCGAGCGTGAGCCGCCAGATTTTGGCTTCCTGATGTTCCAGCACGACGACTTCGTCGGGGAAACCGGGAATGCCGGCGAGATACACGGGGTTGCGGAACTTCTGATCGTTTGGCAATAGCGGGCGGAAGTTGATGCGTGAGCGGGAGACCGGGACTTCGATCGGCGTGTTGCCGCGCGTGACTCCGGTGAAGACGGCGGAACGCAGTGTCTCCAGATAGGCGATCAGGTCGGCGAAGTCCTGCGGCGTGACTTGCGTGGGGAGCCCTTCGGGCATCAGGGACTTGGGCAGTTCATCGGATTCGGCCACGTCGCCTTGTTTGATCGTGATCCGTTTGCCTTCGGCGTTGATCAGCCGCAGCATCTCGCGATTGGAACGTTCGAGACGACCGACGACGAGTTGCCCATCTTCGGTGAGCACCTGCATCTGCTCGAAGCCCGATTTGATGGCAGCCGAGGGATAGAGCACATGCTTGATGAGGTCGGCTCGCGGGAACTTGTCGGCAATGCCATCGAGATTGGGGCCGCTTTTCTCGTCGCCGAGAATGCGATGGCATTTGGCGCAGGCCAGTCGCTCGTGGCGCTCAAACAGAATCTGTCCGGCGGCGGCGTTACCGGAATGCTGGAGCGCAAAGGCCTCGTACTGCGCGGCGAGAGTGCCATCCTTGGCATTCGAGACCGGCGTAACTTCGGTCGCCAGCACCGCACGGCCGAGCAGCAACCCACCGACCATTGTCAGCAGCAGACAGACTCGCGCATCCATGTTCGGGCTTCTTCCGCTCTCAGGGGACTGGGGCGGTGCATTTTAGGAGGTTTGTCTCGCCTTGCCAGCAGTGGGTGGGCACCCGGCTGCTTCCACAGGGTGGAGCGCCCGGCTGTCCTCGCGACGCCCCCCTAGTCCAACGGGAATTGTTGGGCTTCTTCGAGGCCAGGGCGAGCGTAGCGAGGGTCAAGGGCCCGGATGTGGACCTCCCCCGCGGCAGTCACCGTGACGTCCAGCGGGCAGAGCGTGACCCCCTGCTCGTTGATGGTGTAGGCGTTGTCGCCCCAGGTATTGGCGGCCAAATCCTTGTCGCTGCGGGGAGGGACGTTGCCGTTGTAGAACGCAGTGCACCACCAGCGGCCGTCGCGATCCTGAAACGGAGTGCCATGTCCCAGAAAGCGACCGACAAACTTGCGTTCGGAATAGGGTCCGGTGATCTGGTCGGCGATGGCATAGTACAAGTTGTAGCTCCCCTTGCGCATTTCTCCGGTCGACCAGCCGGTGCCGAACAGGACGTATTTGCCGCCGATTTTGTGCATCAAGCAGCCTTCGTGCCCCATCTTGCTGGTCTCCCCGCTGGGCCCGATTCGCACAGGGGGCCCCTGGAAGCCGGAGAAATCGGGCTTGAGCGGAGCGATTTCAGTCGCTCCCCAAATCAGCCAGGTCTGGCCGTCGGTGTCGCGAAACAGCGAGGGATCGTGACGCTTGCCCAGTGCGGCTCCCACGGGGTTGCTCCACGGGCCGGTCAGTGCAGCGCCGGTCGTCAGCGACAGGTTGGCGCCCGCGACAGGTGCGGGACTGGTGTGGACCAGCACCCAGCGGCCATCAAAAAAGTGCAGCTCCGGTGCCCATAGCCGCCACACATCTTGAGGCTGTTCTGCAAACGCTTTCGGGCGGACGGAAGGCCAGATGCCATCGCGCAAGGTGAATGGAGTGCCGAGATCTTCCCAGTGCAACAGGTCCGAGCTGCGCCAGGCCTGCATTTTCCAACCAACAATGCTGAGTTCACCCAGCCCGGTGTTGTAGCGATCGGACTGTTCCCGCGGATCGCCGGGGAGAGGCGTCGTCCCGGTGAGGTAGTAGTAGCCATCGGGCGCGAGCGTGATATAGGGATCGCGAATCCAGCCCGGTTTGATGAACATAGCTTCGTCATGGCTGGCCAGCAGTTTGGGCGACCCTGGCGCGACGGATTGTGACCACGCGGCAGGCAGAGGACTCAGGCAGAGCAGTACAGCAAAGAGGAAGTGGCGCATCGCGATGGTTTCCTTGGTCGACAAACATCAACACATGGGTCTCGGCTGCGAGTGGCGAGCGGCGGCAATCGCCAGCCATCAACAGAGAGAAAACACTCCCGCTGGCACGATCAAGCAGTGATTCTGTCACTATGCCCGAGGTGATTGGTGATGGCTACGCGACTGGTTGTCTACGCTTTGTAGTCTGTTGCGGAAGCGGGAGCACCTTTTTGACAGCCTGGAGCGGACGCGTGGCCCTGGCGACTCTAGGATGTTCGTGGGCGGTTGCCGGTTGTCGTTCAACGGCAGACCCGTCTGGTGTCCTTGGATATTGGTAGGAAAACGGAACACGACGGCATGTCGGCCCAGCCTTCACACACCGGTCGTCCGCGGGTGCTCCTGACCGGGGCCAGCGGATACGTGGGCGGCAAACTGTTGCCGCAATTGCTGGATGCTGGCTATCTGGTGAACTGCCTGACGCGACATCCTGGGCGCGTCAACGCCGCACAACAGCATCCGCAGTTGCGTGTGGTGACGGGCGGCGTCCAACAGGAAGTCGCACTGGCCGAGGCCCTGGCTGGCGTGAGCGTAGCGTACTATCTCGTGCATCAGATGGAAGCGGGGGCTCACTTTGAAGAGCGAGATCGCGAACTGGCGGAGCAGTTTGCAGATGCCTGCCGACGCGCGGAGGTCGAGACGATCGTCTATCTGGGCGGACTCGGGACAGAGTCAGACGGAGAACTGTCACCTCATTTGCGCAGCCGTCACGCCGTGGGGGAGATCCTGCGAGCGTCGGGGGTTCCTGTGTGCGAGTTCCGTGCGTCGATCGTGATTGGGCCGGGCAGCCTGTCGTTCGACATGTTGACGGCGTTGACGCGCCGGCTGCCCGTGATGTTGTGCCCGGCCTGGGTATCGACGCCGACTCAGCCGATCGCCATTGCCGATCTGCTGCGTTATTTGCTGGCCCCGTTGTCGATCAGGTTTTCCGAGTCGCGAATTCTGGAAATTGGCTGCGCTGATCAGACGACCTACGGCGATTTGATTCGCGAGTACGCCCGGCAGGCGGGACTGCGGCGGTGGCTGATCCGGGTACCGTTACTCACGCCCTACCTGTCGAGTCTGTGGCTGAGCCTCGTGACTCCCGCAAATGCAACCGTGGGCAGGCATCTGGTCGAAGGGCTCCGCAATCCGACGATCGTTCGAGATTCCACCGCGCGGCAGATCATTCCGCTGGAACCGATGACCGTGGCCGCAGCGATTGCCGCGGCGCTGCGCGAATCAGCGGGGAAGTAGCCCGAGAGCCTGTCGCAGTCCATCGCGATAGGTGGGATATTGCGGTGACCAGTTCAAGTCACGGCACACCTGCCCATTGTGGCAGCGCTTGTTGAGCCCGCCCGAACCGCGTGCGGCTGACTGGTCGGGATTGAAGACCGGAGCCGGAGCCTGCAGCAGTGCTGCCAGCTCGCGGTAGTAATCGGCTCGGGTGACCGGTTGACCGTCACTGGCGAGCCAGAGGGAGACGCCACCCGGATGCGTCACGGGCGCGGGGCGGTCTCGTGATTCATTGCCTGGTTGCGTCGTCACAGAGGTAGCGCGGGACTGGGGGGTGAGCAGCGCGCGACAACAGAGTTCTGCGGCGTCGTCAATGTGAATGAGGTTCAGCCAAGCGTCGCCGTTGCCGGGCAGCGGGGTGCCCTGTAGCAAGGTTTCGGCTTTGGCCAGCACGCGTTCTGGTCCATACAGACCGGCCAGTCTCACGATCGCGGCGGGACGCTCCCATGGCAGGCAGTTGTCGGTCAGGTCGGCCTCAGCGGCGAGGCAGATCTGGCCCCCGTCTGCGTCGGGCAATGTGGGGGAAGATTCGTCGACCCATTCCCCGGCTTGCTGCCCGTAGACGCTGGTGCTGGAGGCGTAGACCACGGTGCCCGGGGGCGTCATCCGCGGAAGAACAGCGGCGAGCGTTTGCTGGAGGCCGCGCACGTAGACATCTCGCTTCGAAGCAGTGGCTCGCCGATCGAACCCAACCGCAAACAGCAGGTGGTCGCAGGGGGGCAACTGCTGCAGC
>JBGSIP010000963.1:0-3021 GCA_041742495.1 Planctomycetaceae bacterium | reverse complement strand
GCACGGCGGTGGCCGGTGTGGATTACACGCCGCAGACCAACGTGATCAACTTCGCCGGCGGCCCGGCGGAGACGAATTTCTTCACCCTCCTCATCGGGGACAACGCCCTGATGGACGGCAACCGCACGGTGCAGTTGCAGTTGTCCGCACCCACCGGCGGCACTGCGCTCGGTGCACCCTCCGGTGCGCTGTTGACCATCACGGACGGCGAGACTCCGATGAGTCCGCCGCCGCCCAACGACAACTTCACCAACGCCATCGCGATCCTTGGACAGATGGGCAGTGTGATGGGCACGACCGTCAACGCGACCAAGGAGGCGGGCGAGCCGAACCACGCCGGACTGGCCACGCCGACCAACACCGTCTGGTACCGCTGGACTGCCCCGGAAAACGGCACGGTCACCTTCCAAAACTCGGCCTTCACCCCGACGGCCCGTCTCGCCGCCTACATCGGCACGGCGGTCAATTCGCTCACACCCGTGGCCTCGGCATCGGGCAGCGGGGCGGCCATCAGCTTCAACGCGGTGTCCGGACAGGAATATCAGATCGCGGTGGCGCGCGGGCCGGGCGCCTTCACGCTTACCTGGAGCACGGCGGGTTTTGCCGGCGCATTCCGCTGGACGGCCGATAACTTCTTCGGCTCGGAACTGGAGGGCTTCTCGCCCAACAATGTGCCCACGGCATCTAAGACGTTTGACTCGGGAAACCAGCGCGGCATCCGCGTGACGGTGACCCGTGATCAGGGCTTTGTAGGCCGCGTGCTGGTGACGAACCTCGTTTCCGATGGCACGGCGTTCAATAACTTGAATTATATCGTTCTCGGGCAGGGCAACACGCTCGTTTCCAATCCCGTGACTGTTCCCGGTGGACAGGAAATCGTACTGGAGTTCCGAGACTGGCAGACCAGCGCGAGCTTCTTCATCCTGCCGCTGGTTCAGCCCATTGCCGCCAACGTCACTTTGAATCTCGCCATCACCGGAGTGGGGTTGCATCCGACGGAGTCCGCGTTGCAGCCCTCGTTGATCCTCCCTCCGACTATTGGCACGACACCCAACGCCACAGTGACGATCTTCACGGCCTTGGGCGACATCGGAACGTACGTCGAGCGCACCCATTTCCGGGTGGACGAGGACATCGGCTTTGCGCGAATCCGTGTGTGGCGCGGAAACGGCGTGCCAGACGGCTCGGTGACGGACTACCGGATCAACCGCCGGCCAAACAACTTCTATGAGAATCGGATTCCGGGCGACGCTGGCGCCGAGTACGCCATCTTCGGGCAGGATTTTGAAAACGTCTCCGGCATCACAGCCCTTGGTGATTTTGGTTCGATTAGTTGGGCTCAAAATCAACTGTTCGAGGACATTGACATTGACATCATTGACGACAACGCCGTCGAGTTCAACGAGACCTTCCGCATTGATTTCTTCCCGTCGAATCGCGGCGGTGTGACACCCGCCCCTTCCACGCAGACCCGCGCCGCGTACATCACCATCCTCACTGAGGATCGCGTGACCGCCGAGCATCCAGCCGGTTCGGTGGATCCTGCATGGAACCGTGACTTTCTCAACACCACCACGCCGCCCAACAACTCCGTCCCCGGCGCGAATGGGCAGGTGCAGGCGTTGATCGTGGATCCAGATGGCAAGACGGTCATCGGCGGCGACTTCACCTCAGTCAACTCCTCGCCTCCGCCGGGGCGTAACCGTTTGGCGCGGATGAACTCGGATGGCTCGCTCGACACCACGTTCACGGTGGGCAACGGTGCCAACGCCTCCGTTCTGGCCCTGCTCCGCCAGACGAACGGAAGCTATATCATCGGCGGCGCGTTTTCCTCATACAACGGCACGCTCCGTCAGCGCGTGGCTCGCGTCACCTCCACCGGCGCGCTGGACGGATCGTTCAGTCCCGGCACGGGGGCCAACGCCGCCGTGCGCGCGCTTGGGATCTACACCAATGCCGGACCTAACCAGGGGAAGATCATTGTCGCGGGCGACTTCACCACCTTCAACGGCCAGCAGGCGGGACGCATCGCCCGCCTCCAGTCCAACGGCAGCTACGATCCGACCTTTGCCACCAGCATCGGTGCCAACGGCCCCATCCGCGCGGTGCTCGTGCTCACCAGCGGCAAGGTGGTCATCGGTGGTGATTTCACGACGGTCAACGGCGTGGCGCGCAACCGCATCGCCCGCCTCAACGTGGACGGTTCGCTGGACGAGACCTTCGAACCCGGCGCGGGCATGGACAATTCGGTGTATGCCCTGGCGTCCGACCAGTCGGGAGCTTCCTTTCAGGTGAGCGCCGCCGCGCAGGGAGGACCGGAGGAGGATCGCCAGTTGATTGACACCGGGGCGACCAGCGGAACGCTTGTGCTGAACTATGACTTCCTGTTTGTGCCCGATACCATCCGCGTCTACTACGAGGGCAACCTCCTGTTTGACTCCGGCCTGACCAACGGGGGGGCTACCGTCAACATTCCCTACGGCCCCGGCACCTCCACCGCGATTGAGATCGTCGTGAATGAAGGCGGCAGTCCGGATCAGGGCACGGTCTGGTTTTACGATGCGGAGATATTCCCCACCGGCGGCGTGCAGCGCTACATGGCGGGTGGCGCCTTCAGCACGTATGACAACCGTTCCCGCAGCCGCATTGTCCGTATTGACCCCAATGGCGCGCTCGACGAGACGCACCAGCCGGGCTTCGGCTTTGACGACACGGTCTTCACCCTCTCGCAGGGGCCGGCGAACACCGCCTACGCGGGCGGCCTTTTCACCGGATTCAACGGTACGCGCCGTGTCGGCATCGCCCGCCTGCTCCAGAACGGCACGCTCGACACGCGCTTCATGGACACCGCGTACAACCAATTTGCGGGCATCCCGACCACCAACAGCATCTACTCCGAGCCTAAAAACTTCGTGACTTCGCTCGCGGTGGCACCCGACGGCGGCGTCCACATCGGCGGACGCTTCAAGCATGTCGGCGGAGGTGGGCGCAATACTGCGGCCAGCGGCGTGAACAGCCCAT
>JBGSIP010000962.1:0-3856 GCA_041742495.1 Planctomycetaceae bacterium | reverse complement strand
GCGGACTCACGGGCGGCTGAGGCGGGCAGGGCCAAAATGTGCTGTGCAACATCGTGCCGGGCAGCGTCGGGCAGCGCGGTCAGTGGGCGGCATGGACCGTCGGTCATGACTGATGAAATCCTTTTCATCGGGAGCGGCAATCGTCCAAGTGGGGGCTTGTAACACAGCCCGCAAAACCGTGGCTAGTCCCGTTTTTTCATCCGGAGGGCGAGCGAATGCTGGCCACGCGGACACTGTTGCTCCATCGGACGTACGCAACTCCAGTGGGGAAGAAAGCGCGGCGACAACTCAGACGAGGGGCGGGAGACGACTGCCAAGGGCGGTCACGCAGGGCATGGACAGGGATGGTCCAAGGCCGGCAGGAAGCGACGGCGGGGACTCTGCGGGGAGGGGAGATACCCCGCAGAAGTCCGACAGCCGGCGTGGGCGAAGGGGCTCAGGATCAGCCGGGTTGGCGCGTCTGCACCAGGTGCGAGTCGGCCCGTTCCATGACACTGCTGAAGAACAGAATGCTGGAATCGGTGCCGACGTTCGGCCGCGGTTCGAGTTGTTTATGCAGGACTCGCAGGATGTCGCGGCGACTCACCTGACCCAGCAGGTTGTTGTCTTCATCGAGCACGGGCAGGCGGCGATAAGGTTCCGACAGGAACCGTTCCATGAGGGTCAACAAGTCGGTATCCGGCCGGACAAAGGCCGCGTCGACATCCACAAACGGGGCGATGGTGGTGTCTGGGGTACTATCGTAGGCGGCATTCATCAGCAGACTGATGGACGAACGCTCCGAGAAAATCCCCAGATAGCGACCGGCAGAATCCAGCACGGGTGCTCCCGAGATGCGGTGTTTCAAGAGCAGGCCAATGGCGTCAAACACATCCATGTCTGGTCTGAGCGTGACCAGTTGGGTGACCATCATGTCCTTCGCCAGCAAAGTACGCGCAGTCGTCGGCATGGCATCATCCTCCGTTGAGATGTGAGGCGATCGCACCGGAGAGAAGACCCGCCGAGAACTTAGCGGTTGGTGCGACCGGGAACCGGCCCACATGTCACCCTAACCGGGGAAAACCGTCGCGCATACCTGCAATCTGCCGTTTTTTTCGCCTTCTGGAGTCGTCGCAAAACAGGCGGAGCGGGCTATTCCCACGCGTTGACAACGCCGGAAACCTCAATGAGTTGCCGATGCAGGCGATCAATCTGCCGCCCCGATGCACCCCCCGCGAGCACGGCTGGACTTGAAAACCAGGCGTTTTCGGGATCCTGATCGATCACCTGAACTGCTGACCGGCCCACGAGTTCGACCAAAAAAAACTGGATCACCCACAGCCGGCTACCCGGCGGAGACTCCGTGGCAGGGTCGGAAGGTTCCTCTGTAGCGGCTGCCGCCCGGGGAGCGGTGAGCCGGGCTTCGTAGTGCAGCCGGGGGACACTGGAGATGAGATACCCCTTGCCCCTCGTGAGCCCCAATTGCCAGACCAGTTCCCGTTCCAGGCAGTCCCGAAAGGACTCCTGTTCCAGCCGCTCGGCCAGGAGAAACCGAAACGTATCGGAGCACCCATGCCGCCGGAGCAGCCATTCGGAGGTCTCGGCGGAGGGGTCACCGGGATCGCTGGAGGCCACGGACCGTCGCAAAAGGGCCATCGAGCCGACGAAATCGGTCACCTCAGGCTGGGACGACATCAGTTACTCCCGGGAGTCGACGATGAGGAGCCGACAGTCAAACCGCTGCGACTTCAAAAAAGTGCGACCGCCGGGCAAAAAAGCTGGCCATACATCTGCGGCGGCTGCAAAACGACCGGCGAACCGAATACTGGCTACGCCGGGAAATCGAACTCGTTTTTTCCGGCATCCGCAGGGGGCTCCGACTGGAGCGATTCCTGTTCCGCTTCCGCTTCGGCCTCGGGAGCCGGGCGTACCAGCACGCGGGTGCCGACGACTTTGATCACTTCCACCGGAGTGTCGGGTTCCAGGAGCATGCCTTCGGAGAAGCAGTGGACCCGTTCGCCATCAATGGAGATCAGCCCCCCGGGGCTCAACATGGTCAGGGTGCGGCAGCGCCGGCCGATGAGCTTGGAGAGACGTAGTTCTTCCTGAGCGAAGGGGACCATCTGGTCAAGATCGGGCGCGTCGAGCAGCAAACGCTTCCCCATCGGGGTGTGAGGGAGCCACCAGAAGCCAAAAATGATAGCTCCCGGGAGGGAGAGCAGCGAAACGCCGGCAAACGACCAGAACCAGGTCGGATTGCTGACGTACCACGCGTGGTACGCGCAATAGTAGGCGGCCCCCACGCAGAACGCCGTGACGGCCGCCAGCAGGCCGCCGGAAGGAATGAAGATTTCCACCACAATGAGTGCCGTGGCGGCCGCCAGGAACAACATTGCCGCCATCCCGTAGTCCATGTGGTTTCTCGCTCCAGAAGTTCAGTGGGGGACGAAATTGGCGGGCGTCACCGGAGCCCATGTCAGCCGGCGAAACAACGCATCCTCAGGCAGATTATCCAACAGTCGGCGATGGACGTCTGCACCACGCGACAAAAAGTCTCGCCGCGGCAAATCCCTTCCGTCAACTCCCCGGCCCCCATTGGCTCCACTCGCGTCAGGGTCCGTCAACGCCAAGTGCCGGTGCAAATTGGAGCAGTCCCCTTGTGGGGTGGAGCCTAGCGCTCCGGGCTGAGCAGCCAGTCGAACAGCCCTTTCGCCAAGTGCATCCGGTTTTCGGCCTGCTGAAACACGATGCTGCGGTCGCTGTCGATGACGTCGTCGGTGACTTCGAGGCCGCGCTTGGCGGGGAGGCAGTGCATGAACAGGGAATGTCCGGGGGCCGCACTGAAGAGGGCCTTGTTCAACTGGTAGGGACCGAAGGCCTTGGCACGGGCCGAGGACTCGGCCTCTTGCCCCATGCTGGCCCAGACATCGGTATAGATTACGTCGGCCTGCGCGACCGCCCGGAACGGGTCTTCGATCTGTTCGAGTTGCGCGTTCGGGAACTTGTCGCGCAACTCGTCGAGGTCAGCCTCGTCCATCGCATACGCGGCAGGCGCGGCGCAGACAAACGCCACGTTCATCGCGGCACAGGCTTCGGCCAGTGAGAGGGCCACATTGTTGCCGTCTCCCACATAAGTCAGCCGGCGATTGCGCAGATCTCCCAGCGCCTCTTCCATCGTGAACAGATCGGTGAGTGCCTGACAGGGATGACTGCGGTCGGACAGGGCATTGATCACAGGGCAGCGGGAATATTGGGCGAATTCGCGAATCATGGCGTGCGAAAAGGTCCGCAGCGTGATGACATCGGCATAGCTGGAGATGACCCGGGCGACGTCGGCGAGGGACTCTCGTCCGTGCAGGCCGGCCTCTTTCTCCGTCATGAAGATGCCGCTGCCGCCCAACTGCACCATCGCCGTTTCAAAGCTGACTCGCGTGCGCAGTGAGGGTTTCTCAAACACCTGCACGAGCATTTGCCCCGGGAGGCGGGCCGCACGACGCTGGACGGATTTGGTTTCGCGTTTGAGCGTGGCCGTGTGGTCCAGCAGTTGGCGCAACTCGGTGGGAGTCAGATCAAGCACATCAACAAAGTGGCGAATCACGGCGGCCCCCTGACAGCGGGCAAAACTAAACGATGACCAGACTAAACAACAACGAGACTCACAGCTTGCTGAACGATGCCCACTCCACCGCATTCTAGGTGCCACTGGCTCTACCAGTGTTGTTCTCCACTCGTGAAATACGGCACTGGCGAAGCCCGTGGCACCCCTGATTGCTGCAGAATATAGAAGTTCAACAGACTGCAAGTACCCAAAGTTGGCAGCCCGCCGCCTGTGAGGCGAATTGGGCTTCCATATTCAAATGGCAAAGGCGGCGATGTC
>JBGSIP010000961.1:0-2579 GCA_041742495.1 Planctomycetaceae bacterium | reverse complement strand
AACAAAGCCTAGGACACGTGCCGGCCCCCGCCCCGATCACGGCCGCCCGGCCTGCCGCGGCCGCCAACGCAGTCCGGGCGGGGAGCACGACCGCCAACCGTAGGGACCTGCCCCAGGCGGTGAACCGAGAATCTTCGGCATCCCACAGTCGGGGTAGATTGGGCAAACCTTGCAGGTCCGACATTCTGTAGCGGTTATGCTCAAGGTAACGGTACCGACAGTCCGAATAGTCGAATAGCAATCCTCCCCGCCGCGATGCGGTCGCGTTTTCGCATGCACGGCCCTGACCGCCGAGGCGGAGAGTTCGCCGGGCCATGGAGTGAGGACCGTTTTGCCATGTACGAGCAGCATTTTCGTTTTCAGTGCCGTCCCTTTCCCGCGACGCCGCATCTGGGGTGCTTCTTCGCCTCGACTGTTGCCCGGGATTCCCTCACGGCGCTCACCCGCTGTCTGGACGCCGGGTACGGCATCGCCGTGCTGACTGGTGCCAGCGGATTGGGCAAGACCATGGTGCTGCGGCGCCTGTTGCGCAGTCTGCAGGATCGCTTTGACACGGCATTCGTTCCCACTGCCGGTTTTCCGACCCGCAGTGCGCTGCTGCAATCCATTCTGTACGAACTCAAGTGTCCGTACGCCCGAATGGGCGAGCAGGAGTTGCGGCTGGAGCTCCAGGCCTATGTGGGCCGCCTGCGGCCGCGCACCGCGGGGCTGCTGCTGGCCATCGACGAAGCCCACCTGCTCAACGATCGACTGCTGGAAGAGCTGCGTGCATTGACCACGCTCGCTGACGAAGGTCAGCCCGCCATCCGCCTGGTGCTCGCCGGTCAGCCACAATTCGAAGAGCGACTCATGCTGCCCGCGGTGGCAGCCTTCAGTCAGCGTGTGGCCTGCCAGTCGCATTTGGTCCCCCTTTCCCGCCAGGAATCCATGGAGTACATCGCCCATCACATCAGTTGGGCGGGCGGTGACGTGCACAGCCTGTTTGAGCGCCGGGCCATCGATCTCATCACATATGCCTGCGACGGCATTCCCCGCTGCATCAATCACCTGTGCGATCACGCGCTGATGCTCGCCTTTATCGCCGGGCAACCGCGCGTCTCTGTCAGGCACATTGTCGATGCGCTGGAGGATCTCAAACGACTGCCGCTGCAATGGAACATTCCCGCCTCGCTGGACGACCTGACGTCACACGACGCACCGGCGACCGCTTCACCATCGGCGGCTTCGTCGCTCCTGGCGTCTTCATCAGCCCCCTCTTCGCCAGCCCCGTCGTTCACGGCAGAAACGACTTCGCGCGACTCGACGCCTGCGGTCTCGCGCTCCGCAGTCTCGTCGGACACTCCCTCAGTCGCTCCTGCCACACCCTCGTTCATCGCCGAGGCTCCGGTCGCCGCTCCCGAGTTCACTCCGGACCTGCCGTCATACTGCATCGAAGTCGGCAGCGACGAGTTCGCTTCGCCTCTGATGTCGTCACCGGTGCCGGTGCAGTCGCCTGTCGCGCCGGCCACTCCAATTCACGTCTCGGTCGAGTCGACCATTCCCGCCGCAGCGTCCCCCCACGTTGCCGGCTCAGCAGCGGTTCGCGAAGCAGCGCCAGTGGAGGTGTCCACGCCGGTCGCAAAGAGCCCCTTGTCTCCCCCTGCCAGCGAGTTACCGACGATCGGCTCGATCACGTCCGGGGAGGTCGAAGATCCGCTGGGGCAGGTGGAGTATTATCGCCTGAGCAGTGGCGGCGTCTTCGACACGGAAGAAGTTCCGCCGCACGCACAACACCAGTCCGCCGCCGCGGAAGGCATTGTCGCCGCGGTCACCGAATGGGCGGTCGTTGACGAAGTCCCGCCCCCGCTGCCGCGTCGATCGAGGGTGTCCGCAGCGGCAATGCAGCCCGCCGCTCCGCAAATCGCCGTGGAGTCGGTCTCCGACTCCGCGAGGGTTGTCGACGAAGAAACTGTGGCTGACGAAACCTCGCCCGAGTCTCTTGCTGCCGACACTCCAACGGCCCTCGCGGACGAAGCCAAACTCTGCCGGAAGGACGAACTGTGCCCCGACGAAGAGCGCTGCCAGACCGGTGAAGTCTGCTCCTCGATGGGCTGGCTGGGCGGGGGGGACGCGTCCGGCGAACCATCCACCTCGTTGCTCGACTGGATCGACAACTCGATCGAGATTCCCGCCCGGAAATCCGCCTCGACAAACGGATTGGCATTCGTGTCCGCCGCGGGCGCTGAAGTCCCGTCTGCGGCGGCCTCGCACGTCCCCGACGATACCACGGTGCGCCACGCTGCGAATGTCGAATGGGACGTGGACGATCCGCGACTGAGCCGCCAGATCGATCACCACGTGTTCGCCACCATCGATCAGCCGCCGCTCCCTGTCGTCAACTTTGCGGAACCCGCGGCCCGTCGTGTCGATGAACTGGTTGTGGAGGACCACTACGCCCAGCTCGACTATCGTCGTCAACTGGGGGGGCCGCGCCCCAGCGATCGCCTCAGTTCACGACGCACGTCCACGGACGCGCGGACTTCACCACCGAGAGAACCCGCCGCCGCCCCCGCGTTGCCATCCGCGACGGACACTGCTCT
>JBGSIP010000960.1:0-7699 GCA_041742495.1 Planctomycetaceae bacterium | reverse complement strand
GCGCGACGTGGCCAGGACCGCCGTCTGCGGTGGGCCGTCGATCTTTGTGGTGGGGATTCTGGCGGGCATGCTTCCTTCAAATCAGGTCGCGTGCAACCTGGAGTCATGGGCGGGGGAGTTATGGGCGGGGACGACTCCGGTCGTCACCCAAACCAAGCCCAGCCTGGTCGGGGTTGAGTTCAAGCTCCGAAGAATCCGCACAGGCTGCGAACTCCCCAGTCTATGGCGGGGGATTTTGACGGGTCAATCTGGGAACGACCTGACGGGTTCTCCCGGAAATTTCTGAATCGCGCGAGAACTTGGCGGGATCGACGACGTCCGTGCCGTGAATGGCCGGCACTCCTCCAGAGCGCGGGTATGGTTGCTCAGCAGGACGCGAGGCTCCGTGAACAGACTTATGTGTCCCCGATGAATTCTGTCGGATCGGTCCGTGGTGGCGTATCGGTCTGGCAAGTCTGTGAGAACCCCATGATCGTGTCCGGCCTGAGGATTTTGCTGGCAGCCGGCGCTATTGCGGCTGCGTTGTGGCCTACCGTTTCGTGCGGTGGGGAAGCACGTCCGGCCATTCAATTGGCGACGGCTGAGCGCACCGTGCAGGGAATGCTGGTCACTCGCACCGAGCAAGAAGCGTGGGTCGTGGCGCCGGATGGACGCCTGAACGTAGTCGAACTGGCCAGGGTCCGCGATTTCTCTGTGGTGGCCGATCAATTCGAGTCACTGACCAAACTCGAGCTGCGTACGCAACTGCGGGAAGAACTGGGCCCCCAGTTTGAAGTCGCCATTGGCGGACCGTTTGTAGTCGCGGCCCCCAAAGCCATGGCCGATGCCGTCTCCGCGGTCGCGGAGAATGTCGCCGTGGAATTCAGACACTATTTCTCCGTACGCGGGTTCGACCTGCAGAGCCCGCCATATCCGCTGGTACTCGTGGTTTATCCCGATCATGGCAGCTTTGTCTCTCACGCACACCGTGATGATGTGCCGGTCTCATCGACGATGCTCGGCTACTATCATGCGTTGACCAATCGTGTTTCGCTGTTTGACCCGGCCGCCGAACGCATCGAAATTCCTCCGTTGCCCGCCAAACCCAAGCCGGTACTGCAACCGCAACTACCGCCTGAACCTCCGACGGACGGTCCGCCGCGACGACCGCAATTGATCTCGCTGCTCCGGACGCCGCCAGAGACCGGTCGCATCGCCGCGTGGGAGTCTGCGGGTCTCGACCCGCTGTTGCGAGATGTGATCGTGCATGAAGCCACCCACCAGCTGGCGTACAACCTGGGACTGCATAGCCGCATTTGTCGTCCCCCGCGCTGGGTGGTCGAAGGACTGGCCACCATGTTCGAGGCGGCTGGCGACGTACCTGCGGGGAACCAGCGCACGGTGATGAAGCGAGTCAACCGGGAGCGACTGGGCCAGTTCCTCGACTATCTCGATCATCGCCGGGACGCCGACAGTCTGAAGAAGTTGTTGAAATCGGACCAGCCGTTTCAGACCCGCTCACTGGATGCCTATGGCGAAGCGTGGGCCCTGACGTTCTACCTGACGGAGACCAGTAGTCGGAAATACGCCAAGTACCTGCAGGCACAGTCGGCGCGGACCGAACCGGAAGAGCGGCTCAGCGAGCAGCGACTCTCAGAGTTCAAGGACGAATTCGGCACGGATCTGGCCGAGTTTGATCGCAAGTTTGTCCGCTTCTTCCGCGATCTGCAGTAGTATTTACAACCGCCATGGCGACTGTGGATCGCGATTCACCGCCTGCGCCCACCGGTACTGGCTCTGGTGCCGTCCTTGATCGCCGACCACAACCCCTGCGGGGAATAATCTCGCACAGTTGGGGTTGACCGACAGCGGAGAGATCAAAGATCGTCCGCCGATGGTCACCGGTCACGCAGGTCGGCGGCCACACGTTCAGGACGGAGTCCTGAGGCTGGGCGGAGCAAGGACGCATGGCGGCAGGAAAATCGATTTCGATCGCGCGAATGTTTCGGCGTCGAGATCCGCTGCGCCGCCTGTCGCTGCTGTCCAACTTCGGCATGACCATGCTGGGGGTAGGGACATACTCGCTAGCCCAGATCGCCACGCTGATTCTGCTCGAATGGTCGGGTGGAACTCGCACAGTGGGCGTCTACGCAGCCGCGCTGGCGATTGCCAATCCGCTCATGATGTTTTCGCTGTTCAACCTGCGGCTGCTGCAGGTGACCGACCCGGAAACTGAGGACGATTTTTCCACTTACTGGACGTTTCGCGTCATCACCTCGGTGCTGCTGGCGGCGGTCTGCCTGGTCATAGCACCGGCGTATGATGGTGTGGCCACGGAAGTGCTTTCCTGGCTGGGCATCAGCAAGGCGCTGGAGGCCATCTCCGATCTGATCCACGGAGAATTCCAGCGTCTGGAGCGAATGGACTTTGTGGCGGGTATGCTGGTGTTGCGATCGATCGTCGCACCGGCCTGCCTGACCTGCGGGCTGGTGTGCTATCAGGACCTCGCCTGGGGAGTGATGCTCTCCACAATCGTCTCGGCGGTCATCCTGGCAGGCTGGGAGTTTCCGGCGCTGATGAGCATGCGGAAAGCCCTTGGCCGAGGGCCGCTGGGGCTGAACTGGAACGACCGCAAGCTGAGCACCATCTTCAGTTGGGCCTTGCCGCTCACGCTGCTGGCGACTTGCAATGGCCTGCAACAGAGCATACCCCGCCTCGTGGTGAATGAAATGGTCGGGGGAGACTACGCTGGCATCTACGCCGGCATTGGTTCGCTGGCGGTTGCCGGCACGCTGATTCTCGCAGCACTCATGCAGGCCGGCTTGCCTCGTCTGGTGCGAGCACTCGCCGAAGACGACCAACCTGTCATCCGTCGACTGTTACGGTCGTACAGCATCACCGGGCTGCTGTGTGCGGCGAGCGTGATTGGTGTCATGACCTATTGGGGACCGTGGCTGATCGGACTGACGTTTGGTTCGGCCTATACGGCGTACCCACTGGCAGTGGTGTTGATCGCCGCTGGTCAAGCGAGCCAGTTTCTGAGTCTCCCAGCGGGGCTCTGGCTGCGAGCCCGGCGCAGTTTTCGTCCCGTGGTGGCCTGCCGGTTGATCAGTACCGGTCTGCACCTGGGTCTGAGCATTTTCGCCGTTCGGCAATGGGGACTCCTGGGTGCAGCGGGTGCCTATTGTGTGAGTGAGCTAGTGGATGCCGGGCTGATTCTGCTGTCGGCCGCGTGGCTGGCCCGAAGCACGTCCCGCCTGGACTCGCCGAGAATCGTCCGCGTGGGTCACCCGGAACCTGCGATCGGGAGGGCTGCCTGATGCCTCGCTCTCACGACCTGCCGAAGCCCAATTTTTTCATCATCGGTGCTCCCAAGTGTGGCACGACGGCGTTGTACACGTATCTGGCGGCCCACCCCCAGGTGTTCATGCCGGCGATCAAAGAGCCTCACTATTACGCGACCGATTTTCCCGGACATCAGCGTGTGAAGTCGGCAGCCGCATACGGGAAGCTGTTTCAGGCGTGCCCCGCGAACCGCACGGCGATTGGTGAAGCTTCCGTCTTCTATCTGTACTCGCAAGCTGCTGTGGCGAACATCCTGCGAGAACACCCGCAGGCACGGTTCATCGTCATGGTGCGTCCTCCTGTCGATCTGGCGTACTCGATGCACTCGCAGTTGTTGTACGGATTCGAAGAGGATCAGGCCTCCTTTGACGTCGCGTGGGACCTGCAGGTGGCGCGCGCCAACGGCCAACAGATCCCCGCGGGCTGTCCGACACCCGCACTCTTGCAGTATCGGGCACTTGCCAGCGTGGGAGAACAACTGCGGCGACTGCTGGAGCAGGTCTCTCCGGAGCGGGTGCTGGTGATTTCGATGTCGGAGTTCCAGTCAAGAACGGCAGCCTGCTATCAGCAAGTGCTTGAGTTTCTACAGGTGCGGCACGACGGGCGGACGGAGTTCCCTCGCATCAACCAAAACAAGGTGCACCGCTCCCGATGGATGGCCCGGTTGGTCATACGGCCGCCGTATCCCTTGAACGCAGTCAAGTCGATCGCTCGTCGCCTGTTCGATCCGTGGGGAACGTCCGAATACTCCGAATCGCGCGTTGGACTGTGGGTGTATCGGCTGCTGACAGGAAACGCCCCGCGACCGCCGATTTCGACAGAACTCAGGCTGCGGCTGCAGAACGAGTTTGCCGCTGACCAACGACTACTCGAGATGCTCCTGCGGCAACATTGGGGTGTCGCTCATGAGTCGACGTCCCTTCGACGTTCAGCCTGAAGTTGTCGCTACGTCGCAGACGGCGTTGCGGTCTGCCAGCAAAGGTGTTTCCATGACCGCGGCCGCACTGCAGCACACCCGACGCGGGACCTCGCGGGGACCCGCGGCATCTGCAGAGCGCTCTGGTGTCGCCCGGTTGCATTGGTGGCTGTTGTTTGTCCTGGGGATGTCTTCCACGCTGTACATTGAGTTGATTCGGCTTGAATCGACAGCTGTGAAACTTGTCATCCTGACGCCTTGGCTGCTGCTACTGCCGACTCTGGTGACGACCCAGCGCACGCGCGGAACAGAAGGTT
This sequence comes from Planctomycetaceae bacterium, assembly GCA_041742495.1. Taxonomy (GTDB): domain Bacteria; phylum Planctomycetota; class Planctomycetia; order Planctomycetales; family Planctomycetaceae; genus JBGSIP01. The sequence goes on along the minus strand of JBGSIP010000960.1, from coordinate 3,142 downwards.
CGCTGTGGCTGTGGCTGCCGCTCACGTGGCTGGGATATATCGTGGTCCGCCAGGGTCAACACGGTTCGGCGGCCATGATGGATTTGGCCCGGGCAGGCACCAACATCGTCGCGTTCTACGTGGCGCTCAAGTTGATTCGTACCAGCGGGACCGCACAAGGTCTGTTTGCTGGACTTTCCGCGGGCATCCTCGCTTCGATTTTCTGTGCGGCAGCTCGACTCAATGTGCTGGGCAAAGAGACCGTTTACTACGGCATCCGCTGGCAAGGCTTCTTTGAAGATCCCAACTACTTTGCCAATGGGGTTGGGTTGGTATTCGTGGGAGGCATTTGTCTATTGCTGCAGCCTGGAGCGAGCCTGCGTGTCCGAATGATGGCTTTAGCGCTCACCGTCGCGACTGCGGTAGGAATCTGGGGAAGCGGATCGCGCGGTGCACTAGCCATGTCCGCGGCGTCAATCGCCGTGCCAGCATCACTGATGTTCACTGGAGGCAAGCTGAATTTCGCCGCGCTGTTTCGCAGTGCCTTGGGAGCCGTCGTCGCGCTGGTCATCATGTTTGCGATCGTCTACAGCGTGCGACACTACCTACCTGACCGCGTACGAGACTTCGTGGAAGGGAACTCGGGCTACGAAGACGACCCGCGGCACGACATCATGATCTCTTCCCTGGAAGCGATCCGTTCCAGCCCATTGATTGGTATCGGTCCGGAAGCACGCTACCTGGACAATGGCGATGGCCGTTATCAGAGCAGTCACAATATCGTGCTGTTTACGCTCTGCTGGAGCGGCGGTGTGGGGGCCGTACTGTTCTTCGCGATTCCCGCCCTCGGACTGTCACGCTGCCTGGCAGCGATGCGCCGCGGACTATCGCCGCAGGATCTGGTCCCCGTCAGTCAGGCGGTCAGTGTCGTCGGCTTTGTGTTTCTGCACGGGATGACAGTGGACAACGCCGAAGCCGTGCACTTGTGGCTGGCGCTGGCCATGCTGTCTGGCGTGGCGTCCTTGCAGTCGCCCGTCGCCCGCCAGCGGCACCTCGCCCCTCGCACAACTGGCGGAAGCAGCCATCAACGGCCGGCAATCCGACCCATCACGCCGAACAAAACGATCACTCGTGGCCCTCGTCGCCCACCGGCGCGACGCCCAGATCCTGCCCTCCATCCTGTGGGAGAACCTCATGTCAGCACTGGTCACCATCGGCCTGCCGTTCGTCAATGACCGGCGAACAATCGAAGAGACGCTGCGCTCGATCTTTGCCCAGTCGCATACCAACTGGGAATTGATCGCGGTCGACGACGGCTGCACGGATGGGACCTACGAACTCGTCCGGCAAATCCAGGACCCACGTGTTCGCGTCCTGCGTGACGGCGTCAATCGTGGACTGAGTGCGCGATTGAATCAAATTCACGCCTTGGCCAAAGGCACTCTGATCGCGCGGATGGACTCCGATGACATCATGCACCCCGAGCGATTGTCTCGGCAAGTGAAGTACCTCGCCGATCACCCTCGTGCGCACATCGTGGGCACTGGGTCCTATATGATCAACGGAGACTCTGTGGTCACGGGACACCGTGACTGCGACCCACTCCCCATGCAGTCTGCCAGTGTTCTGCAGCGCATTCTGTATCTGCACCCGACCGTGATGGCGCGGGCGGAGTGGTTCCGCGAGAATTGCTACTGCAGTGATTTCGATCGCGCGGAAGACATGGAACTGTGGTGTCGAACGGTGGCCGCTGGACAGACACGATTTGGCAAAATCCCCGAACCGCTGTTCTTCTGTCGCAAGCAGAGTCGCGGCACGCTGGCCAAGACGCTCAAGTCGCTGGCCGTCCACCGCCGGGTCCTGCGTCGGCATGGTCCTGCACTGGCAGGCTGGCCAACGACCCTCTGGCTCATCGGCAAGTGTCATGTCCGTCAACTGGCCCACCAAGGCTGCGCGCTGGTCGGACTGCGAGACTGGCTGGTTCGTGCCAATGACCTGCCCATGGCAGAGCAGGATCAGCAGGTTGCGATGTCGGTGCTGGAATTCATCCAACAAACGGCGGTACCAGGCTGGCAGCCCGAGGCCGAATCCCGCCTTGCCGCCTAACCACAAATTGCATCACAACTCCGCGGCTGCCGCCGAGCGCGGCCTTTGCGCCGCGACGTGACAGATCAGGTGCCACGCGACGCGACGGAGCGGAAGAGTGGAGCGTGGACAGCAGAAGGTGTGAACAATGCTCAGCGAGTCGACACAAATGGATCGCATTCCCATCTGCCACATCCAGTGCCTGCCTCTGGTGGCGGGTGCTCAGCGCGCAATGCTGCATATCCTGGATCTGCTGGATCGAGACCGCTACGCTCCGTCTGTCATTTGCCAGGGACCGGGGCCGTTGGTTGAAGCGCTCCGGGAGCGGGACATTCCGTGTCATTTTGCGTCGTCGCTGGTCCGCCCGATTCGTCCTCATCATGACATTCGCGGCTACTACCAACTGAAGAAACTGTTGCGATCGCTGCAGCCGAAGATTGTCCATACGCATTCCTCGAAGCCCGGCATTCTCGGCCGACTCGCCGCATCGGCGGTCCAAGTGCCGCATATCGTGCATCACGTGCATGGATATGCCTTTCACGAGTTCTCACCCGCTGCAGTGAAATGGGCCTATCACCGACTGGAGTCGCTGGCCGCACAGCATTGCCATCGGATGGTGTTCGTGAATGATGAAGAACGCCAGATGTCCGTCCAACAAGGATGGGTGCGTTCCGAGCAGGCGTTGACCATTCACAACGGAATTCCCACGCGCGAGTTCCAGTCTCCCGAGCTACGCGACGAAGCCATTATGCTGCGGGCCAGCTGGGGACTTGCTCCCGAAGACATTCTGATTCTGTTCGTAGGACGTCTGGATCGTCAGAAGCAGCCGCTGATCCTGCCTGCCATCGCTCAAGCTCTGCGGCAACACTCGACCCAGCGAAGATGGATGCTCGCCGTGGTGGGTGATGGTCCGCAACAGGCCACGCTCCAGCGCGACGTCGAGGCCGCCGGCCTGGGGGACTGCGTGCGACTGATGGGTTGGATGCCACAGCCACAGGCGGCCTACACGGCGGCCGATCTGATGTTGCTTCCATCGCTGTGGGAGGGTATGCCGCTGGTGCTGTGCGAAGCCTTGGCC
>JBGSIP010000959.1:0-1815 GCA_041742495.1 Planctomycetaceae bacterium | reverse complement strand
GATAGGTCCCCTGCGGACACGTCCCGGTGGTGGCCTTCCACTGTGGCGTGCCGGCAAAGCCGTTGACCCAGCGACGGATGTTGTCGTCCACGCCGCCACCCATCGGCGGAAAAATGGCCAGTTCTCCGGGCTCTGAATCCCCTTCCACGGCGGGGATCTCAAACTGCGCCAGGCGCATCTTGCTCCACAATTCGGCAGCCTTCCAGGCTTCTGGAATCTGCAGTGTCAACTCGCGGGCCTGAACGGGACGGGTGGGCTTGCCAGAGGTCTTTGCCGGTGTCGCCGGCCGGGCAGGTGCCGCCACGCCGCCTGGAGTTCCGCCGGGCCCGACAATGGCCAGGGGAGCCGCAGTGGCTTGCATCGCCAGCGCATACAAACTGGTTTTGGCAGTGACAAACAGCGTCTTGCCATCGGCGCCGCCAAATGTGCAGTTGGCCGGTTTCTCGGGGAGTGCCACGCGACCCAGCAGTTCCCCAGCGGGATTCAACACCACGAGCCCTTTGTAGGTGCAATACAAATTGCCCGCCGCGTCGTGGCACATGCCATCGGGGCCGCCGCCGTCGAGTTCCGGGTCACCGGTATACACCAGTTGTCCGGCCGAGAGTTGTCCGGGACCCAGAATGGAATAGCGAAACACGCGCCGCTGGTCGGGCACGGCGACATACAAATGTTGCCCGTCGGGCGAAACCGTAATGCCATTCGGACGGGGATGATCTTCAATGACGCGCTTCACCTCGCCGGCTGCGGAGATGTAGTACACAGCCTGCAGCGGCTGCGTGGGCTCCCCTTGGCCGTACTTGGGATCGGTGAAATACAGCCCGCCCATTGGATCGATGGCCAGATCGTTGGGCCCGTTGTATCGCGCTCCGTCGTAGGCTTCGGTCAGCATCTTGCGCAGCGTGCCGTCGGCATTGATCAGGCCCACGTGGCCGTTCCCCATCATGCAGGCGTAAATGTTGCCCTGCTGATCGGTGAGCAAGCCATTCGTACGCCCGACTCCGCTAGGGATGAATTCGGACTGGTCGCCCGTCAGCTTCACCTGCCGTTCATTGGGGATGTCGCTGAAGATCAGAAAGCCGTTCGGATGCCAGGCTGGTCCCTCCGTGAACGTGCATTCTCCCACCACTTTCCGAGGCTCTGCACCAGGGGCGATGAGCCCTGTGAGTCCGTCTTCGGCCCGGACAACCGCGGCAGTGGTGCCGACGGCCAACAGCGCCACGCACCACCGCACAGACCTGCCACACCAGCCAATCATCCGCGAGCTCCTTTGAACGGGGACAGGAATTCGTTGTCAATCGGGAGAGACTTCCACCCACAACGCCAGTTCGACCGCGGCATTGAGTGGCAGCTCGGACACCCCGACTGCGAACCGTGTGTGCTTTCCCGCGTCGCCAAAGATTTCGACGAGAAACTCGGAAGCGCCGTTGAGCACCATGGGTTGGTCACTGAATGCAGGGCTCGATTGCACAAAGCCTTCCACGCGAATCACGCGCTGGATGCGGTCGAGGCTGCCAATGAGTGCTTTGATCTGTGCCAGTGCATTGAGCACACAGATGCGGGCCGCAAACCGGCCTTCATCGCGGGTGACGTCGTGGTCGACCTTCCCTTTAAAGGCGACTTCCCGCCCCACCGTGGGCAACTGGCCGCTGGTCACCACCAGCGATCCGACCTGCGTGGCAGCCACATAGGCGCCAATCGCGGCAGGAGCCGACGGCAACGATTCACCCAGCGCTGCAATTCGCGATTCGATCGTTCCGGACATGCCATCCTCTGGCTGCTGGCTCACCATGCGCCGTCCGCGGCCACGCAGCCTGC
>JBGSIP010000958.1:0-7205 GCA_041742495.1 Planctomycetaceae bacterium | reverse complement strand
CCTCGGTCATCACCTGCGGGCCGGGACCGTGCAAGGTGTCCAGCGGCCACAAATCGGTCGCCAGTCGAATGCCCCACACCCGCAGGTGCTCGTCGGGGCTCGCCAGTGCGCGTTGCCACAGGGCAGGGGTGAGCAGTCCATTGCGGTACTGCCTCCACAGCTGCGGCAGCGGACCGTCCCCCTCCGCACAGTACGGCTCGCGCCGCAACCTTTGAGGCACTGCTGCTTCGCCATAGCGAATGCGGAACACCCGTCCGCTGGTGCGATGCACGCCCGAGTGCTCATGACATTCGCCCGTGTCGCTCCAGTCCAGCACGTACATCTGTTCGTCCGGACCGACGCGAATCTCCACGCCCCGAAAAAACGGATCGGCGGCAATCAGCAAGTCTGGCTCGTGCCGCCCCACATAGCCGGCCCCCTCTCGTTCCAACCGCTCGACGTTGGCCCGCTTGCCGTGCATGTTCAGCGTGAAAAGTCGGTGCTGATAAGCGGCCGGCCACGACGTCCCCTGATAAATGGTCATCCCCGAATGGGCATGTCCGCCGCCGAGTGAATTCGCCCGCCCGTCGCGGCTTTCCGTCCAGCTACCCCGCGTATCAAAGTGGTAATGATCGGCAATCATTCCCAGTCGTTCGAACACGTCCGGGTTTTCGCTCACGCCACTCGATTCCTGAAAATGCGCACCAGGTAGCGCCTGCCACAAATGCCCAATCACGGTATTGATGAAAAACAACTCGCCGTGAGCGTCCCAATCGTGGCCCCACGGATTGACCGTGCCATGACAGATCACTTCGACTCTTCGATGGAACGGGTGATATCGCCAGATGCCGCCATCCATGGGGATGCGCTCCGCCGCGGAAGTCCCCGGCACTCCCAGTTGCCCGGGGCAGGAATGGCCACACCGTCCATACAGCCAGCCATCCGGCCCCCAGCGCAGGCCGTTCGCAAAGTTGTGATAGTTGCTTTTGGCCACCGTGAAGCCATCCAGCATCACCTGCGGCGGACCATCGGGAACATCGTCTCCATCGGCATCAGGGATGAACAACAGTTGCGGCGGACACATGAGCCACACACCGCCATGTCCCAAGGCGACGCTGGTCAGCATCTGTACGTCGTCACAAAACACGCTCCGCCGGTCGGCGCGCCCGTCGTGATCCGAGTCTTCCAGAATCAACACACGATCGCGCAGCGAGAGTTCAAACCGCTGCGTCTTCTCCGCATATGTGAAATTCTCCGCCACCCACATGCGACCGCGCGCGTCCCAGCACATCGCAATGGGGTTCTGCACGTCCGGCTCCGCGGCGAACACATCGATCCCAAAACCAGCGGGCACCTGAATTCCCGCCGCAGCCTGTTCCGCCGACCAAGGGGACTGATCCGCTTCCGCGGGACTGTTGAACACCGGGGGAAAGTCATCCGCGCAGACCATCACTGGGGCATACACCAAGACCGCAGCCATGAGCAGGCTGTTTCGAACCCCGCGTGAGATCTCGCCACCACGTCCACTCGCCATCAGCGCAGCCTGTCTTGCATGAGGGTCGTCAGGGTGTTTGCCGCAGAGCTCTTCTGTCCCGCCGCCCGTCGTATGGATCATAGAGGCCGCCATTTCCGCCTGCACCCGCAGCATCGCGGCCCGGCCACCGATTTCGTCGTCTTGACATCACTTGTCTAAACAAGTATCGTTCGAAGGCCGATCAAGTCGAATTTGAGAAATCCATCCCCACGCTTTCCGCACCTACCGGCTGCAAAGGTCGCTGATGCCCCGCAAGGCCGCTTCGTCGAACTCGTCAGTCCCGGCTGCCACGGCGACGCCCGAAATCGCCACAGCCGCAGTGCCATCAGCGCCGCACACAACTCCGCGTGGCAAATCGCGTCCGCTGCCGCAGTTTGATTCACTCGAACAGGAAGCCTTCCTGCACTTGTGGCGCACCTGTGACCGCCTCAAGATCATCGAAGAAGATCTCTTCAGCCAGTTTGACCTCACGGCACAACAGTACAACACGCTACGGTTGTTGCAGTCGGCCGCACCGGGATCTCTGCCGACACTGGTCCTCGGCCGGCGCCTGATCTCCCGCGCCCCGGATATGACGCGCCTGCTGGACCGTCTGGAGGAGCGCGGCTATCTCCGCCGCGAACGTCGCCCCGAAAACCGCCGCGTGGTGGAGGTCGCCATCACCGACGCTGGCCGGCAATTGCTCTGCGAAATCCACGCCGCCGTTGTCGATTGTCATCGACGTCAACTGGGCCACCTGGACGCACGTGCCCTGCGGCAATTGATCGACCTCCTCAAGCAGGCCCGTGCGCCGCACGAAGACTTGGCCGAACCCTCGTTTGTCGATGCCTGATATCCCGGCGTCATTCCTTGCGGATCACGTTGTCCCCACCCCGTCGTCGACTTTTGCCCCGGCTTCCACCTTTCGCCCCTCTCTTGCAACGGAGTCCCTCGCATGATCGCCTCCAGTCCACCCGATGTCGTTGTGATTGGCGGAGGCCCCGCGGGATCCACCGTCTCCACGCTGATTGCCCAACAGGGCTATCGTGTGCAACTGTTCGAGCGGGAACAGTTCCCGCGCTACCACATTGGCGAGTCGCTCATCCCCGAAACGTACTGGGTGTTGCAGCGCTTGGGGATGCTCGAAAAACTGCAGCGGAGTCCATTCATCCGCAAGTACAGTGTGCAGTTCGTCAATGCCTTCGGGAAGCAGTCGGCGCCATTCTATTTTCACGACAACAAGCCGCATGAGTGTTCGCAGACATGGCAGGTCAAACGCAGCGAATTCGACACCATGCTGCTCGACAATGCGCGCGAACACGGCGTCGACGTCCATGAGGAATCACGCATCCTCGACGTGCACCTGGAAGGGGACCGCGCCGTGGGTGTGCAGGTGGCCGACAAAGCGGGTCGCGTGACCAACGTCCCGGCTCGTGTCGTCGTGGATGCCAGCGGACAAAGCTCACTATTGATTAACAAGTTGAAGCTGCGGGTCTCCGATCCGCACCTCAACAAGGGGGCCATCTGGACTTACTTTGAAGGTGCCTATCGCGACGTCGGCAAGGACGAGGGGGCTACGATTGTGCTCAGCCTGGCCAATCGGCAGGGCTGGTTCTGGTACATCCCTTTGCATGACGACCTGATGAGCGTGGGCGTCGTCGCCGACTTTGACTACCTGTTCAAGCAGCGGCGCGATCACGAAACCACCTATGCCGAAGAACGCAACAACTGCCCGGCACTGCAGGAACGTCTCCAGCAGGCCCGGCAGGTCGCTCCCATTAAGGCCACCAAGGACTACACCTATCGCGCCCGTCAAGCGGCTGGCAACGGCTGGGTTCTGGTTGGCGACGCCTTTGGATTCCTCGACCCCTTGTATTCGTCGGGCGTCCTGCTGGCGCTCAAATCGGGCCAGTTGGCCGCCGACACCATCGTGCAGGGGCTGCAGTCCGGAGACACCTCCGAACAACAGCTTCGCCGGTGGGAACCTGCCTTTGTCGAAGGTATGAACCGCATGCGGCAGCTTGTCTGCGAGTATTACGATGGATTTAATTTCGGCAAATTCATCCGCCAGTACCCGCACCATCGCGGTCCGGTGACCGATTTGTTGATCGGCGACCTGTTCAAGCCGGAACTCGATTCCGTGCTGTCCGATATCGATCAGCACAAGCAAAACGAAATCGTTAACGAGTGACCGCCGTGTGGCTCGTCCGCCTGCGCGTCCCGGCCAGCAGCACCACTGCGAGCAGCAACCACAGGGTCAACCCGGCGAGCGACAACCACACTCCCGTCACGAAGGCGGCAGGGCGATATTCCATAGTCACCTGGTGCCGTCCCGCCGGTAAGAGCACTCCGCGCAACCGCCGATTCACCAGCAGCACCGGAGCCTCCCGCCGCTCGTTCCCTCCGGTCGACACTTGCGCCTGCCACCCTTCCGCAAAGGGCTCCGAGAGCACCAGCAAGCCGGGTGTCTGCAGTTCCACCTGCACACTCAGCCGGTCGGCCGCGTAGTCCTCGACGACCGCCGGCTCAGGTCCGGTCGCCGGCTGCAGCGGAGAAAATTGCTCCGACTGATCCGTCTCCACGATCGCCGTGGTGGCGAAATTGATCGGTTGGTCACGTGGAAACACGAGACTCTGCATCACTGGCAGCCAAGCCTCTCGATTCGCATTGTCCAGCGGAGGGATGGCCCGCACGTCATGCACGACCCAAGCCCGGGGAAAGGCCGACAGATTGCGAAACACCCGGAACCCCTCGCCGTTTTCGTAGTCAACACGTCCCAATTCCGGCAACGTCGGACCCTCGGGATACACCCAGCGCAGCGGACCTGTTTCCTGCCCCGTCCAGGAATTGGCCAGGATGGCAGACTCCCGCCCCGTCACCAGCACGAAGTACTCCGTGCCCCACAAATCCAGCGACCGCCGAGGCCGCAGCACCGATCCTTCGTCCTGAGGATTTAGCTTGACAATCATGTAGTCCATGTAGGCGGCATAGAGATCGTCCTGCACCGTCGAGGGCAATTGCACATTGCAAAGGTCCAGTTGGAAGTGATTCTCCGCCAGCATGATCCGACGACCCACGGCCAGAAAATCGGCGTCTTCTCCGCTCAACATGGCAGGCTCCGCACCGGGCGGTTCGGGCGCGGCGATCATGACCCGCGGCGGGGAGGGCAGGTCGGTCAGTCCTCGCGCTTGTCGATCTGCGGCAATCACCTCTGCCACATGGCAGGGAGCCTGCCACTGGGCCGTGGGATAGAATTCCACCAGCGGACCGTTTGCCACACTCACATCCACGGCCACCAGCCAGACCAGCAGCAGCGACCCGCGCCGCGAAGTAGCCTCCTGCGGTGCGGCGTGCGCCGCAGCGGCCAAATCGTGTGGCGTTCGACTCGGCAAGACGAAACGCCACACCAGCATCGCCTGGCAACTGACCCACACCAGACTGAACCAGAGCCACGTATCGCCACGCAGGAACCATGGCGCGTCTGGCGCACCCGCCCAGCCGTCCGTGTTCATCAGCCATGCGATCAGCACCGTCATTGCCGCCGCAGTCGTCAATGCGCCCAGCACGCGAAACGCCCGCCACAACATCTGTCGCGAGGCACACTGCCACCCCAACCCGGCCAACAGGGAGAGCAAACACGCTGCCATCACCATCCATTTGGCAGGATAGCGAAAGCCCGCATACTCCGGCAGCAATGTCGCCAGCAGCCAATACACGCCACCCACTTCGTGTCCCAAGTCTTCCCCCAGGGACAGAGTGACCGGTTCGCCGGTCACGACCGCTTTGATCAGGGCATAGCAGCCCGGAATTCCATAGGATCCCCAACTCGCCGCCACACTTAGCACGCCACCCCACCACAGCCACCGTGCCTCAGGCACCGTGCGCCGCAAACCGGTTCCCGCGATCACCAACAGAGCCGGGAGCCACCCCATGTAGATCGTGGGCTGCCAGATCGCGGCGTCCTCCAACCCGGCGGCAGACAGCCATCGCCCCGACGACGCGAACGGTGCCCCCGAAAAATGCGGCAATACCATCTCCGGCAGGCGGGCCGGACTTTGCGAATACGAATACATCGACAGATAGTGCTTGGCCGGCGGCGGCGGGCGACCGAGAATGGCGTCGTACCACGCTGGCGCTGCGACCTGCGCGCCGGATGCGGCCTGCGATCCAGACGACTTTGCCGCCTCGCGCCACAAGTATCCCGGAACCTGCCAGAGATTCTGGGGCAGGGCATTGCTCACTCGTGTGCTGCGCTGCGCGAATTCCGCCGTCGGCAGAATCTGGGCAGCGGCCAGCAGTAGCGCCAGCCCCGCCGCCCCTGCCAGACCACTCAATCGCCACGCCCACAGTCTGCCAGTCCGCAGTCGCCAGCCAGACGAGGAAGGCACGACTGCATTCTCGTTGTCCGGCGCGGACACCACTGGCAACAGCAGGGCAGCCAATCCCAGCACCAACCCCACGTGGTAGGCCATCTGCGGATCGCCACCCAGCGTCATGACTGCCAGCACCACGGCCAGTCCCAGAACTCCCCACAGGCGGCGCTCGCGCAGCCACGCCAGGCCACAGCCCAGGGCCACAGGTAGCCACGCCGCGGAAATCAGGAACGGCAAATTGCAATGCTGATACAGCACGCTGCCACTAAACACATAGCAAACGGCCACCAGTGCTGAGGCCCCACGCGTCAAACCGAGTCGCGTCCCCAGCCAGAATTGCGCGCCAATCGCGAGGACCACATGCCCCACGATGAACCACTTGAACGCCCACAGAAATGGCAGCCCGATGTGAAACACCAGTTGCCCCGGATACAGCACGGCACACGTCGCATTGGCCAGCAGCGGCTCTCCACAATTGGACAACGGATCCCACAGCGGGATGCGACCGGCCGACCATTGCTCCGCCACGTACTCATAGCGCGGCATGAAGAACCGGCCGAGGTCCCGGCGGATCATGTCTTCTGGCCCCACCATTCCGCGACCAAAGCACCACAACAGCGGCAGCAAGAGCGCCGCGGCCAGCCACCAGCCGCTGATGGTCGACGGCGAATCCGCGTGGTCACCCCCCGTCGAGACTTCGCCCGTCGGGATCTCACCCGTGAAGACTCTGCCCGACGATGATTCGGCGTGGTGTGCCCCTTGGGTCAGGCGGGATTCGCTGTTCGGACTTCGGTGATTCGCCTTCCGCATCGCGCGCTGCTTGCTCCTGCCTTTCGAACACCTTAGGTCAACTGCCGCACGAGCTGTCTGTACCGGCGGCCGGATTGTGACGAAAGACCCGGCACTCCCACGTGTGGCCAGCGGGTCTTGTTGAGAAATTCACCGAGTTTTCGCCTCGATGGCGAACCGCCGCCACGCGATTTATTGTGTCCCGATCCAACTTCGCCGCTCTCCCGTCTCCACCGCACTCGAGTCCCTCCATGAGCCACACGCCCCCCCCTGCCGACCTTGTCCTGGACCTGTTGACCGCCTTCCGCAAATCGAAAATCATGTTTGCGGGCGTGCAACTCGGCCTGTTTGACACCTTGGAGTTGGGGGCCGCGACCGCCGAAGACATCGCCAAACGGCTGCAGACCCACCCCGCTGCCACGCAGCGCCTGTTGGACGCGCTGGTCGGACTCGGACTCCTCGTCCGCGAGGAGTCTCAGTACGCCAACACGCCGGCAACGAGCACCTATCTCACATCATCCAGCCCCCGGCGCATGACCGGTTACATTCGT
>JBGSIP010000957.1:0-1632 GCA_041742495.1 Planctomycetaceae bacterium | reverse complement strand
TGCGGCTGCAGGGCGAGCCATTCAAGGCGGGGCCCCGCGTGGCTTTGGTGCAGGGGAATTTCCCCTCGTCGTTGCGCTCTCCGGGGGCCCCCGGAGACGAGATCTTTTTTGTGCACGAGTTTCTGACGGGTGAGGCCATGCGCCATCAGCCCGATCTGATTGTCTGGCCGGAATCGATGTTCCGGTGGCCGTTGCTGACCCGTTCGCTGGAACTGACTGACGAAGAGGTCGCAGCCGCGGTCCCCTATCTGCCACCAGATCTGTGGCGCGACGGTGCCGTCGAGCGGACGTTGAGCGAACTGGCCGATCGGGCGGGGGCAGATTTGCTGCTGGGAGTCGACACGTTTGACGCTTCCGCCGCTGGGGTCCGCCATCAGAACAGTTCGGTGCTTGTCTCTCCGCAAAAGGGGATCACCGCCCGCTATGGCAAGCGGCATCTGGTTCCGTTTGGCGAATACGTACCGCTGGCCAACGAAGTGCCGCTGCTCAAGTCGTTCACCCCCATCGCCGCCGATGGTTCCATGCTCACCGCGGGTGCTGCCCCCGTGGCGATGCAGGTGGACCAATGGACGATGTCTCCGGTGATCTGCTTTGAGGACACCGTACCCCACGTGGTGCGGCGGGCCGCCAGCGCCGGTCCGCAAGGGTCCGCAGTCGACATGATCGTCAATCAGTCCAACGACGGCTGGTTTCACGGCAGCAGTGAACACGACCAACATCTGGTCACCGCAGCGTTCCGGGCCATCGAAAACCGCATGCCTGTGCTGCGGGCTTCGAATTTGGGTATCTCAGCCATCATCAATGGCGATGGAGTGATTGTAGAACCCGAAGTGTTTGTCGACGGCGATCACGATACCACTGACCCCGCGCGGCGGACTTCGATGCGCGATGCCGATTCCGGACGCTGGCATCGCGCGTTGAACTGCGTGCTGGTGCATCCCGTTCCACTCGACGTGCGAGACAGCCTCTATCGCCGCTACGGCGATCTGTTTGCGATGACCTGCCTGGGACTGACCGTGCTGGGCTGGGGCGGCGGCATGCTCAAGTCCGTTTCGCGAGCCCGCTGAATAGACGGCCGACCCGCGCCCAACGGTGTGTGACAATAGCCACGCGGCGTGATCAGCGCTCTGTGAGGTCCGCGAGGTCAATCGCGCGCCGTCGTGCCACCGTCTCAGCGGCCCCCGGTGAGCAGGCCCAGGCGAACGGTCAGTGTGCCAGCGTGGACATTCGACATCGCGAAGGCGATATCGCCAAGCGAAAGCACTTGCTCGATGTCGTTCGCGCGGCGGGACAGGTTTTCGCGAATCTCGGCCCCTCGTGCAGCCCCCTCAGCCTCGGTACCGGGGCCCGCCGCTGTTTCACTGCCATCAGACGCACTGCGGTCAGGGTCACTGCCATCACCTCCACGTGACTCGGGTGTGGTTTGCTCGGGCTCCGCGCGGTGAAGCTGGGCGGCGACCAACCGGTCGATGATCTGTTCCCGATGCTGCCTCCACGGCCGACGCAGCCCGGCCAGATCCAGATATGCGAAGGCCGAAGCATCCTCAATATATTGGCCGGCCACTGCGACGAACTGTTCATTCATCAACAGGCTGGAGTCCCGGGTGCGAGATTCCAGTTGGTCGATCACCG
>JBGSIP010000956.1:0-10008 GCA_041742495.1 Planctomycetaceae bacterium | reverse complement strand
ACGGCCGTACCCACGGCGACGTTGACAGCAGCGATTCGCGCCGTTGTCGTTCGGCGTGGCGGCAGCGGCTGGTCGACACCGAACGAGGCATCACGCAGAGTTTTCGCACGGACAGCACGTTCTTCGTGCATTTCTTCCTGTCGGCAGTGGCCATGCTAGGCGCCGTGGTGGTCGGTTTGTCCCCGAAGGCATGGGCCATCCTGATCGTGGGAGGCACGCTGGTACTGGCCTCGGAAATGATGCGCGTGGCCATTCACCGATTGGTCGAAGAAGTCATTCCACAGGAACACCGCGCCGCCCAACAGATCTGCTGGGTCGCCACTGCCAGTGTCACGTTGCTCACTGCCGGTGCCGTCATCGCGGCCGGCATTCTCATCGGCGAGTCCCTGTTGACCAACTGACACGCACGGCCGGCAGGCATTCGACCACCACAACGCGCCGACGTTCCGGCTGACATGTCGCGAGATCCGCAATACCGAACTGGGTGCCACCGCTGGCAGAGACCGAAGATTTCCACTGCCGGCAGAGAATACTGCGTGCCACGGCGGGCTTGTCCAGCCGTGAGCTCCGGACAATGGCTGACTCACGCCTCCCGCCGCAATTCCTCAAGCATGCGCCAGTTCTCTTCGACACGCGGAATCAGCTCCCCCAGTTCATTGAGTAAGCGACTGAAGCCCTGCACCTTCTGCATGGTCTCCTCAATCTGCGCCTGCAACTGCGCCAGAGGTCCCGTGTGGCCCAGCCGCCGCGCGAGGAAGTCAAACTGCTCGCTGTCGAGGGCCGGAATCGTCAGGTCTCGGGCATCTCCGCGGACCATCCGCAGCGCGTCGATGATGCGCCGCAAAAACCGGTAGCAGTCCCGCAGCGACAGCCGATCAGCCGGAGAAATCACCCCACACTGCTCGAGAGCTTTCAGTGCCACGCGTGTGTTCGTGGACCGCAGTTCGGGGCAGAGATGGCCAAACGTCACCTGCAATCCCTGCACCAGGTACTCGCAATCGACCAGCCCGCCGGGGCTCAGCTTGGCATTGAGCGTCCCCGCCTTCACAAGCTGGCGAATCTGTTTCTCGCGCATGGCGCGCATGGCCGACACATCAAAGGCTTCACCGACATACACCACGCGGTCGCGTTCGGTCGTCACTTGCTCACAGAAAGTTGCATCGCCGCAGAACGGGCGCAACTTGACCAAGGCCTGTCGTTCATACGGCCACGCCGGTCCCTCAGCCTGAAAGTACTGCGTGAAGGCCTCCAGCGCGACGGCCAGGCTGCCCGCCCGCCCGTAGGGTCGCAGTCGCAGATCAATCTCAAAGATACCCGCACTGCGTGCGCGAATCGTCTGCTGAAACAGCTCCACCAGGCGATGGTAGAACTCACCATTCGTCAGTGTCTCGGCCGCAGCCCCCCCCGCCGTGCGACCAGCACCCGCATAGACGAACATCAGTTCGATGTCCGAGGCGAATCCCAGTTCCTTCCCGCCGCACTTGCCCAGTGCGCACACGGCCAGCTCACACGGTGAGCCGTCTTCGAGTTGCGGTTCACCATATCGCTCAGCCAGTTCGCGCTGACAGATGGTCGTCGCCGCTTCGACGACCACCTCAGCCACGTCGGTCAACTCCAGCGAGAACTGCCCGAAGGTGTCCTCATATCCTAGAATATGTCGCAGATCAGCGCGCAACATCTCGCGATCTTTCAGCGCGTTGATGGCGGCAATGCGGGCTTCACGCGTGGAGCAGTGTGCCAGTTCGGCGGCCAGCTCAGCGGCCATCGCCGCTTTCGGTTTGGCCGCCTCAAGTTCTTCAATGTTGGCAATCACGGGGAACAGGTTGTCGTGCTGCAGCCGCAGAAAGTCTTCCCACAAAAATTCACTGACCCCCAACAATCGCGCCAGCGCATCGAGGACCTTCGGCCGCTCCAGCGAGGCCAGCCGTTCGAGCCATTGATCACCTTGGAGCAACTGTTCCAGCAGATCCCGAAAGTGGAGCAGGGCAGCCTCTGGGTTGGGCGAGCGCGGCAACAGGTGCGAGAAGTGTTTGATCAGCACCACCGCCGTGCGAATTTGCCCCAACTGCCGCTGATCCGTAATTTTGTGGCCCTTGATATCCGTCACATACAGCGTGTCGGCGACTTGTGAACCAACAGACTGGATGACCACCCGGTCCACCCGTGTCCCGGTCAGCGCCAGCGCATTGGCCAGCTCGAACAGGAAGCCCGGGGTATCCGGCGCGCTGATGTCCAGCACGGTGGAATCGGGCGAGAGACTGTTGTCGATGACAATCTCCAGCGGCAGAAACGAGTCTTCGCGCTTGGGAACGTGATCGATGACCTTGGCCACCTGTCGCGCCAACTGGCCATGTGCCTCGCGCGATTTCCCGGCCCCCAGTCGCTCGGTCAGATCCGCGAGATCCGTCTCAAATCGCTGCCAGACCTCCGCCGGCACAGGCTGCTCTGGATGAGTCACCGTCATCGAGCACAGAAACTGCCGACGGTCACCCAACGACTTGCGGCGTGTCCCCGCGGGAAACAGTCCGTCCGGTCGCGTGGCAATGGTGAACAGCTTCCCCGCGGCAATGTCAAAACCCTGGGCAAACAACAACCCGCAGATGACGGCCAGTTCTCCGGTGTAATCAAATCCCGCCATCGTCAACTCGTACCGCGTGGCATCGACAGCGGTGACATCGACGGCGACCAGCGTGGATGCGTTCAGGCGGTCAAACAACTGCCGGTGTCGCTGCTGTTGCTCACTGGAATAGGCTGTCGCATAGCTGGGATTCTGCTTGGCCAACCGCTCCGCTGCCGACACAGGTCGCGCGGTCACCGCAGCGTCGCTGCCCGCCGGGCGACCTTCCAGATACTTCTCGAACACGCGGCGAATCGACGTACAGTGCCGCTCATAAAACGTCAGCAGCACCTCCGCAGAAGGGAAATCCAGCCGCCGGGCCAGATACAGTTGCTCACGCGGATCGTCGGGGAGGGAATGCACTTGTTTGTAGTGCATCAGTTGCAGCGAGTGTTCGATCGTCCGCAGAAACAGGTAGCCTCCGGTCAACTGACGGTATTCATCCGCCTGGATGATCGAGTAATCCGCCAGCCGCACCAGCGCATCGAGCGTGTTGATGCTGCGGATGCCCGGATAGTCCTCACCATGTGCCAGTTGCAGGTACTGCACCACAAACTCAACATCGCGAATCGAACCCCGGCCGGCTTTCACTTCGCCCCATTTGCGGCCACGTTTTTCCAGTTCGGTTTCGATGGTCTGCTTGGTCTTGCGCACGCTTTCGCGCAATTCTTCCGGATCGTGCCCAAACAATTGTGGGGCAAAATCTGCCAGCAGGGCATAGCCGGCATCAATGTCACCGGCGATTGGCCGCGCTTTGAGCAGGGCCTGCTTCTCCCACAGTTGCGCGTGCTTGACCAGATAGTCCCGATACGCGTCGGTCGAGGTGACCAGCGGTCCCGAGCGCCCCCACGGCCGCAAGCGCATATCGACGCGGTACATAAATCCGCGGGAAGTGGCGTCCATCAACGCGCGAATGACTCGCTGACCCAGCCCCCAGTACTGACTCGCATTCCGCTCGGCGACGAACACCAGATCGATGTCCGAACTGTAGTTCAGTTCTTCCCCTCCCAGCTTGCCAAACGCCAGCACAATAAAGCCGTCCAGTGGAATGCTGGCGTCTTCGGCGATGAACGTCAGGCAAGCCTGCACCAGACTGTCTGCCAGCAGCGAGAGCTGCAGCGTGACCGTCTTGAGGTCCATCAACCCGAATGAATCACAGGCTCCCAGTCGCAGCAGTTCCCAATGGTGAAACTTCCGCAGCGCATCGATCCTCGCTTCGAGCGTTTGCTCAGGACCAGCGGCTGCCGTGGCTTCGCCAAACAATTGCGCGCGGCTCTTGAAGTCTGCCAGCCGCTTGTGGCGTGTCAGCTCTTCCAGATAGTGCGGATCGCGCAGCAGGATCTCGGTGAGAAACTGGCTGCCGACGAACAGCTTGAACAAAATCTCCACCGCCCGCGGTTCGCTCGCCAGATAGCGAAACAACCGCTCGGGAGATTCCACGCTCTGCACATAGCGTTCAAAATTGACCAGCGATCCATCCGGTGACGCCGACTCCATCAGCGCCATCATCAGCGAAGGGAGACACACCGCGAGTGCTCCGCGGGCCACCGGGTCGCTGGTCAGATGCTTCAGCCGTTCGAGAGCTCCCCGCTCGTCCTGAAACCCCACCGCGTCCAGAATGTCCCGCGGGGGTCCTTCCGTGACCGGCTCGTTGGAGAGCAAGAGTTCAGCCGCTTCAAACATGGAACAACCGGTCAGGCCGCAGCGCGTCGGGGAGGGGGAGCAAGAGGCGGAACTCCTCAGAGAGTCACCCGTCAGGATGAATCCAATCCGGAAAACTGACCAGCCATCCTAGCAAGCCCGGCCACCATCGCCCATCGCTGCCGTCGGGGGAAGCTATCGGTCCGGGTCAACACGGTCCTCGCCAGCAACGCCGCCTGACCGCGGATACACTCGTCGGCATCACGCCTGCTACGCGCCCACCATCACGGGGGCGCCCACACTCCACTGGGCACCGTCACGGTGAATATGCCGGTACAGGGTGTCCCGCTCCACGGGCTCGCGGCCCGCCTCCCGAATCAGCCGGTGAATCTGTTCCACCGTCAAACCCTCGGGCGTCTTGGCCCCGGCGTCGTGATAGATGATCTCGTGGACCACCGTGCCGTCCAAATCGTCGGCTCCAAATCGCAGGGCAGTCTGGGCGACCTGTTCCCCCAGCATGATCCAGTACGCCTTGATGTGGTCGAAGTTGTCGAGCATCAATCGGGACAGGGCCACCATCCGCAGATCCATCAGGCCGGTCGGCTTCTGCAGGTGATCGAGCTTGGTGTTCTCCGGATGAAAGGCCAGTGGAATGAACGTCTGAAAGCCTCCGGTCTCGTCCTGCTGCTTGCGCAGCCGATCAAGATGGTCCACGCGATGCCGAGCCGATTCGACATGGCCATACAACATTGTCGCGTTCGATCGCAAACCGAGTTGATGCGCCGTGCGATGAACTTCAAACCACTTGGCAGAATCCGCCTTGTGTTCGCAGATCTGTGCGCGGACTTCCTCGTCAAAAATCTCCGCTCCGCCCCCCGGCAGACTTCCCAGGCCGGCCGCCCGCAATTCCTTCAGCACCCATTCAATCGACTGCTTGGTCTGGAAGCTGAACCAGTTCACTTCCACTGGCGTCCAGGCTTTGATGTGCAGTTCGGGATACGCCTCGTGAATGACCCGCACCACGTTCAAATACCACTCGAACGGCTTCTGGTGATGCAGGCCCCCCACGACGTGAATTTCGGTCGCCCCGGACTGCCGCGCTTCTTCCACCCGTTCGCAAATCATATCGTCGGTAAAGACATAAGCCTTTTCCGACCGCAAATCGGCGCGAAATGCGCAAAACCGGCAGCGATACACACAGACGTTGGTCGGATTCAGGTGAATGTTGGTGTTGTAGTAGGCGACATTGCCGTTTTTGCGTTCACGGACGAGATTCGCCAGCCGGCCGAGATAGAACAGGTCCGCCTCTTCGTCGAGCAAAATCCCCTCCGCCACGGAGAGACGCTCGCCGGCCAGAACCTTTTCCTCAATCGCCGCAAACGGAAACGAGCTTGTCACCACCAACCTCAACGAGCAAAAACCGGGAACCGCGACTCACGATCGCCTGCCAACGCAGACGTGTCGCTGACATAGTTTAGGTCGTCCCCCTCGCGAATCCAGAGACTCCCCAGCCCCGCTGGCCTGGCGATTTCGGCAGGACAGGGCTCCGACCCGCCGCCGGTCGCCGGCGGATCCGCAGCCGAAATTGACGCCGTTTGGGCGTCAGATCGCCTCATCGCGGCGGATGACTGCCCACTGCACCCACGCCCGTTGCGACGTTTTGGCTCACGGGGAAGCAGGACTCGCTCCGCAGCCCTTGGCACCCGCGAAGCCCTACGATTACGTTTCCCCTACGATTCTGATTCCCAGTGTGCCTGCAGAATCCGGGCTGCCCGTGCGGCGATGGCGGCGTGACCATAAAACTGCTGCGTCGCTACCGTCACCGGGGCCACGCGACGTCGCCGCTGTTCCTGTCCCGAGCGATTGATGGCGTGCAGCGTGAACACCGTCTGCCCCACTGCCAGATCCAGCGTACTGAGCACCGGCGCAGATTCCTGCACCCAACTGTCCCCCACCTGCACAGCCGTTGCACCGGGGTAGACCGTAACAAGCAGCCCTTCGGGAGCTGTGTGAATGGCGCAATGCCGTTCGGCTACGTTTTCCTCGGTCAGGCGGATCGTGGCACCGGGACCGCTGCCAATCACAATGGGCTTTTCCTCGGGGACCAGAAAAGACTTCCCTCGCAGTCGCTCTGTCAGCGCCGTCTTGATCCGCACGTAGCGCCCCGTGGACTTCAGCCGGGCAATCGACAACGGAGAATCCTTCAGCGACTTGGAATCCTCTTCGCGATGGCACAGCGGGCAATGCGTGCGGGTCAGATGCTCAGGATCGATGTAGTACAACGTTTCGCATTCGCGGCAGCGAATCTGTATCTGCGTGCTGCGCTGCGACTTCGCATGCGGATCGACCTCCTCATCCAGATGCAGAAACTGCTTGAAGTGTTTGCGCCGTGCCGACACCCAGAACGGCAGCCGATTCTCAAACTTGCATTTTCGGCACTTGGCACTGCTGCGTTTGTCACCGCTGAAGACGTCAATCGCGCTGTTGCACTGTTCGCAGGCAAAATACGGACGGTTCGGATCGCGATCCGCATCGTCACTGGCCAGCGTCCACACCCCTTCTGCAATCCGGGAAACATCTGGCGCCAGTGTCAGTTGCTGGCAGCGGGGACAGCCCACTCGCTTTCCGCCCGCCAGCGCGCGTGCCATCAGCTTCACGCCACAACGGCAGTAAAATCGCAACTCATCATTGTCGCCAAACTGGCGCGGCGCTTTGAATGACGCCGCCTTCGCCGTCGATTGTACCGCCGGCAGGAGTTCACTTGCTGCCCGGGACTTCAATGCGTAACCGTCCGCGCCGAGCCACAACGCAAAATTGTACGACGAGCGCAGTTCCACACTGGTAAATACCAGTATCGGCAGCATTTCGTCCTGGCTCCGCAGGGCCGCCACCAGTTCAAAGCCTGTTTGACCCGGCAGATCCAGTTCGGTGATCACCAGTTGGGGCGTATTGTGCTCCAGAAAGTAACGGGCGTTCGTGAAATTCGACGCCCGATCCGCGGTGATGCCGTGCGGGAACAGCAATTTGGCAATCGAATCGCACGCTCCGGGAGCGTCGACGAGTAATACGTGCATGGGAATCCCGGCTGTTCACAGCGGGGCCCAGCCACTGTCACGCCTGAAAGCAGACGACCAATCAACAACTCAGTCAGCCTCGTGCCACTGGCCGCGAAATCGCCCAAATCTCTCGGCAGGTGCCAGTCACCTGCGATCAAGGAATGTCGAACACACTGACTGGCCAAACGCCAGCCTCCAGTCGCCGTCTGACTCCTCGCCCTATCCAACAAAATCATATCGGCGACTGCGGATTCGGCACGCAGTCGCCGCGTCTCCCCTTCGATTCTTCACAAACGACGGCGACCTGCGCGGACGTACCCCCAATCGGCCCAGGCAGCATCCTGCAATCGTCGTTCCGCACCAGCGCGGGCTATCGCCCCGGCAGTTGGCCCCGCGGCTTCCACAGCTCCGAAGGAACATGCTCGGCATCCATCAGCCGAATCATCTCCTTCACCACATCAGGGTGATCGGCGGCGACGTTATTTTCCTCATGCAGATCGCTGCTCAAGTCATACAACTCCACCTTGCCGGTCTGCATCGGCATGCGAATGGCCTTCCAGTCCCCCTTGCGCACGGCCTGCTTGGAACCCTGTTCATAAAACTCCCAATACAGATGATCGTGCGCAGGTTGCACGCCCGTGCCTGTCAGCAGCGGCACCAGGCTGATGCCGTCCAGCCCCGCAGGCGCGGGAATGCCGGCCAAGGCACACGCGGTCGGCAGAAAGTCGCCAAAGTAGCCCACGTGAGAGGTCAGCTTGCCCGCCGCCACATGTCCGGGCCAGCGCACAATCATCGGCACTCGAATGCCCCCCTCATACATATCCCGCTTCATCCCGCGCAGGGGTCCTGCCGGATTGAATACAGAGACCGTATGCCCGCTTTCGTTGTGCGGGCCATTGTCCGAAGTGAAGAACACCACCGTGTTGTCTTCGAGCCCGCGTTCGCGCAGCGTCGCCATCACGCGCCCCACCCCCGCATCCATCCGCGTGATCATCGCTGCCTGCCCCTTCGTCGGGTCAGTCCAGTCCCGGTTGGCGTACGGACCGTAGTCGGGCACTTCGGCTCCATCGCGCAGGGCCTTCGTGCGCTCATTGTTGCCATGCGGCGCCGTCACCGGCAGATATAGAAAGAACGGCTGCGTGTGCGGCCGACTCAAAAAACTCACCGCCTCTTCAAAGAACAAGTCGCCGGAGTACTCCTGGCGATCGGTCGCGTAGCCTGCGTTGCCAGAAGGATCGGCCTTCATCACGGTGACTACGTTGCGCAGCGGCACCTGTTCTTCATTCCGCCACAGATATTCCGGGTAGTAGTTGTGAGCGTGATGCTGGTTGAGGTAGCCAAAGAATTCGTCAAACCCTTGCCGTCCCGGCAGCCCGCTCGCCGCGTCCCCCGGTTCTCCCAGACCCCATTTGCCAATCATGGCAGTGGTATATCCACTGCGTTGCAGCAGGGTGGCAACTGTGACGTCGTCCGCGGTCAATGATTGCTCGACGGGTGAGCCATTGCCGCGCACGCGACAGTGCCCTGTGTGCAGCCCTGTCATCAGCACGCACCGCGACGGCGCGCAGACGGTCGACCCGGCATAAAAATCGAGGCACCGCAAGCCTTCGCTCGCCATCTGATCCAGATGCGGCGTCTGGATCAGCTCCTGCCCGTAGCACCCCAGATCGCCATAGCCCAGATCGTCGGCCATAATGAACACAATGTTCGGCCGCTCGTGAGCGACACACGCTCCCGCCAGCAGACCGCCCCATAGTCCGACCGCACTCAACCACAGCACCCCCCAGACGCCCCCCTTCATAGCTGCTCTCCTGTCCGTGTTTGATCGGCGTGAAATCGCTGCAGTCTCCCCGCCCGGAGCGCGGCATCCCGCGGTGTCCGAAGGGAGATCCGCCGATTCTGGTGTTGTCCGACGTGATGGGCACCAGCCTGTCGCCTGATCGCGGTGACGTCAAATGAGATTCGCATTTCTGAATCTGAGACTTCACCAGGTCTCGCGGCTGGGCGAGTCACCTGACACCCTCTACCATGCGGCTGCCCGGCTCCCCATCGTCTCATGGCGACGGCGCCGCACCTGCTGCCGGCGCGGCAATCGCCCGGCAGGACTCCTGCCTTCATCACGCTACCACCTGCCGCCAGCGGGTTGATTGCTCCGCCCGGGCGGAACGATCAACCCCGGCCATTGACACTGCCAATGACCCAGCCCCCCCGCATACCGCGACCGGACCAACCACGTTCTGGCGAACCCCGACCGCTCCCCGACATCCGCGCCATCACGTTTGACTGCGATGGCCTCATGTTCAACACCGAAGAAGTATTCAACAAGTCGGGGTGGGAGCTATTGCGCCGCCGCGGCAAACAGATGACGCCCGAACTGCTGGCCAACATGATGGGCCGCCGCGCGCCAGAAGCGTTTGCCTACATGATCACCACGCTCGACCTCACGGAGACCTTTGAGGAACTCAAGGCGGAATCCGACGAAATCTTCCACGCGCTGCTCGACGATCATGTGGCGGCCATGCCCGGCCTGCACACCGTTCTCCAGCTTGCCGCACAGGCCCGGCTCCCGCTGGGTGTCGCCACCTCGTCGGGCCGAAACTATCTCGACCGTCTGTTGGCGATGTTCGATCTCACCGCTTGCTTCCAGTCCACGCTCACCGCAGAAGACGTCACGCATGGCAAACCACATCCAGA
>JBGSIP010000955.1:0-1545 GCA_041742495.1 Planctomycetaceae bacterium | reverse complement strand
TCTGGCCTTTCCCGCCGCGCGACGCGAGGGCCTCTCGATCACAAAGGCGTGGGTGTATGAGCAATCTGTCATTCGTTCGTCTGGGAACCGTCTGCCGTCGCGTCGGCAGCCAGCCGTGGCTGCTGGCCGTCATCGCCAGCTTTGTGGCTGGCTTCGCTTTGGCAGCTCCTGACCCAGCGTTCGCGCAGGAAGAATTGTCGATCACGCTGCGCAAGAATGGCACCGCGCTCAAGAATGCGTTTCGTACCGTCACCGAGCCTGCCGCACGCGTCACATGCCGCATTCTTTCCGATGACAAACTGGCAGCACTCGGCCTGATTGTCGGCGAAGATGGGTGGATTCTCACCAAGGCCAGTGAGTGCCAGGGCGAACTGCAGGTCCGACTGCCGGATGGCGATGTGCTGGATGCCGTATTGTTTGGCATTCACGTGCCGACCGACCTGGGGCTGCTGAAAGTGGACTCCAGCGGGCTCACTGCGGCCAAGCTCACCGAACGTCCTGTGCGTCCCGGTCAGTGGGTGGCCAGCGTGGGCATGGACGTGCGTCCGGTCTGCGTTGGGGTCATTGGCGGTGAAACGGCACGCGTCCGTCGCGATCGGGGCATCCTCGGGGTGCATCTGGAAGACGGTTCGCTCGGGGCGCTCGTCACGAAGGTTTATCCGGGCAGTGGAGCGGAGCTTGCCGGCCTGCTTCCCAACGATGAGATTCGCAAGGTTCGCGGCCTGTCAGTGAAGGAGCGCCGTGATGTGCAGGCGCGGCTCTCCAGCACCCAGCCCGGCGAATACATCGAACTGGTCGTTGCCCGCGATGGCGTGGAACACAATGTGCGCGTAACAGCCACCGCCCCCACACCCGAGTTCTTTGGCGAAGAAACCATGTCGGCCGTCTTCACCCACGAACTGAGCACGCGGCGCGGCGGGTTTGACAAAGTCTTCCCGCACGACGGCATTGTTCGCCCTCATGATTGTGGCGGCCCAGTGGTCACAGCGGACGGCACGATTGTCGGCTTGAACATCGCCCGAGCCGGCCGGGTCACCACTCTGGTCCTGCCGACGTCGGAGATCACCGGAATTGTGGACGAACTGAAGTCTGGCCGCTTCACTCCGCCCGTCGCCAGCGTGCTGCCACGCCCGCAGGAAACTCAGGCGACCGGCAAGAATCCCGTGGAAGATCCGCAGCCTGCCGGCATGTAAGCCGGTGGCCAGGCTTGGTTGCGACCGGTTCCGCCGCGATCCAGATCGGCCGTTGCACGGCTTCGACTTTGCGCGGAGCCGTCGTCGGGCGTGGCTCAGTCGTCGCGTGACTCACTCGGTGCCGGTCCCGCGACTCTCTGGCGCATCGCTGTCCGGTGCGGCTGAGCCCTGCGAACGATCGATCTCCTGCGCGCCGAGGATGTCGACGGCCGCTCGTCCTTCGTCTCCCAGTGCCCGGTAGGATTCGGCCCGGGCTCGCAACGCGCTCGCCAAGGTCGGTTCCTGGCCGATGGCCAACGTGAGATCGGCTACCGCGGCCACATGGGCGGCGCGACGCTGATGAAACAGGGCC
>JBGSIP010000954.1:0-3803 GCA_041742495.1 Planctomycetaceae bacterium | reverse complement strand
AAACTTCAGAATTCCTGTCCAATTGGCAACCATTCTGTTCTTGCCAGTATCGATGCGCGCTGATGGATCGGTTCTGCCGAGACTCGGCCCGTCACATGTCCTCTCTTCTTGTCTCCGCTTCAGATCTTGAGTCAAAGGAATCTCCCAATGTCGCCGCATTCGTCCTCGCCCAGATTTCACCAGCGATCGGGCTTCACGCTCATCGAGCTGTTGGTAGTGATCGCGATTATCGCGATTCTGGTGGCACTGCTGCTGCCTGCCGTACAACAAGCGCGTGAGGCAGCCCGCCGCAGCTCCTGCAAAAACAATCTGAAGCAAATCGCCTTGGCGATGCACAACTACCACGACACGTACCGCCTGCTTCCCCCGGGCTATATCTCGTCCTACAGCCGCTTTCGGGACGACAGTGGAGCGCAGTTGATCGGACCCCATGGCCTCACTCAGCATCGCGCGGAGTGGACTTGGTCTGCGCTGATTGCCCCGTTCATGGAATTGGGGACTGTCGCCGACCTGCTGCAGGTGACGAACCGGACCGCAGCCCAAGCTCTGGATGATCCTGCCGCGAATGCTGCCATCAAGACCCCTGTGGAAGTCTTCTTGTGCCCCTCTGACACTCCCCCCTTCTCCATGCCCATTCGTCGCGTACTGTCGGCCGCCCGCTCCCAGCCCAATTTTGATCAACTGGCTCCGAACAACTACGTGGGGGTCAATCGAGGTGGTGGAAATACATCCTCGATCGGCCTGAGCAGCGGAAACCTCGGGTCCTCGAACGGCATGTTCAAAGTCAACGGAGCGGTCAATTTCCGCGACGTGACCGATGGATTGTCTCTCACGCTGATGCTTGGCGAACGAGCTTACGAGTATCCAGGTCGATTCACTGGCAGTCCGCCCTCAGACCTGGTGCAAGCCAACTGTTCCGTGCTGTACATGAACGGTGCCAATTCCCTGAATGCTGCGGTGACCGACGTCAATAACTTCCAGGCGTCCACAGCCTTGGGTGTCTGTTCGGAAGTGCATCCGCCAAACCGGAAGGTCGTCTCCAATCAGGGGATTCCGAAGTCAGGGTTTTCGTCTCTGCATCGGGGCGGAGCACAGTTCGCTCTCGGAGACGGATCGGTCCGATTCATTTCTGAGAATGTGGACGGGCTCACCTACGCCCGCTTGGGCAACATGAACTTCGGCTCCCTCGTGGGCGAGTTCTAATTGCCGACTCCTCGACCCGCTCCGCCGGATGCTCTGGCCTGGCGGAGCGCTGCGGGTTCATCGAGAGCGTCCCGCTGACACCTCACAGTGTTGCCGCCGTCGCCAACAATTCAGGTCCGCGGCGACGCACTTCCATCTCTAGCAATGATTGCCTGATTCATGTCGAAGCCGCTGACTTTGGCTCTGCTGGCATGCCTGTTGACAACGGCCGGTTGCGGCGACGGCATCAAGCGACTCGCCGTTTCAGGAACCGTCCTTAGCGATGGCAAACCGGTCCCCTTGGCTGAGTTGTCATTTGTCAGCGGCGGGACGGAGCCTGGGCCTCCCCGTCCCCAGAGTGGGGGTCGGGTCGAAGACGGGAAATTTTCTCTTACGCGTGAGTGGGGCCCCATCGCTGGGCCGCAGATTGCGCGGGTAGTTCTGCTGGAAGCCGAAACACCTGTCGTCGACGCCGCAAGCGCCCTGCCTCAGACGGCAATCAACTATCGCGAAGTGGCCTCCGCTCGCGTGGACGTGGTGATCCCTGAGGGGGGCACCAAGGACCTGGTCATCGAATTTCAGTCGACCGACTTCAAAAAGGATCGGGCGGTCAACGGCATTTGACAGTTCGCGAACCGGCCTGCGTTCCATGTGTCCTAACTCTGCCGCGGCGACCTATCAGCAAAGGGAGTGTCTCCCAGTCAACTAGGAGTGCGTCAACCGGGCCGACGCCAGCACGGGGCGAGTAGGGCGAAACAGTATCTGTCCGCCTGTGCATTCTTGTTCGGAGCCGACACCCCACGGAAACAGCGGGAAGCCACTTGCGATCCACCGAACCGCTGGCTAACATTCCCGACCTGCCACCTGTCCCCCCGCCGGCCATCATCCGAACGGGCACCGGTGATTCCAGGCCATTAGCACCCGTAGCTCAATTGGATAGAGCATCGGTCTACGGAACCGAAGGTTTCAGGTTCGAATCCTGACGGGTGCAATTTGCTAAAGCATTGCCAGTAAACGCTTTAGCTTCTCAATCTCTGCTGCCGCGAAAGTCGCTGCCTGGTCAGGTCCGCTCGGCCGGAGCATTTTGCTCTTCTGCGTAACGGTATCCGCAGTGTCGGATGTCGTTGATGAAGTCGTCAGGGGCGAAAGGGCTGAGGACTTCTCCGCAGGTGTGCCAGAGGGTCTTCACCATTTGCCGCGCCGCCGTTCGCAGTAGTCGTTTGAACTTGCTCAAGGCCAGTTCAATGGGATTGAGAACTGGTGAATAGGGTGTCAGGTTCATCAGCGTAGCACCGGCCGCTTCAAGGGCTTCGCGAATGCCGGTCCTCGTGTGACGGGACAAGTTGTCCTCTCGCAAGCCGCCCGCTGAACGACGATGACCTGCAGCCTTCGCGGGTACCGCTGGCTTTGTCAGTGGTGACTTTCGCGCGATAGGTACAACGCTCACTGAGTTCAGTGGCACTCAGCGTGGAACTGCCTGGGTATCGTTCAACGGGCTGCCAGGGATGGCGGATACCGGTGGGTTCAGGATGATCCCGCCAGAGCCCGAGAGAATGGTCTGCGTTTCCCTGTCTGGGGTGGCCGTCACGCGTGTTCGACGTACTCGTCGTCGAATTGATGGACCCAATTCTCCAGAGCGATGAACTGCCGGGCGAATTCGGGATTCACGGGTCCGTCCGGGCCATCCATGGGGCTCTTGAAGAAGCTCGCCAGTTGGGGCATCGGGCCGCATTGGCCGGCCCGTCTGGCCCGCTCGGTCAGTCGCACCAGATCGAGCACCAGCGGCGCAGCGAGCAGGCTGTCGCAACCCTGCCACGTGAATTGCATGGTCATGCGGGTACCGAGGAACCCGTCGAAGTGAATGTGATCCCAGGCGGTTTTCCAGTCCCCCAGCGACTCGATGTATTCGATCGACACCAGTGACTGCGGCTTGTATCCGAGAATATCCGTCAGCAGGTGATCTTTGGATTTCACCTTGGCGGACTTGTTGACCGGATCATTCAGCACACGGCCGTCGAGATTGCCAAAGATGTTGTGACCGACCCAGCTTTGCACTTGCAAATTGCGAGCAGCAAACATGGGCGCGAGCACACTCTTGAGAAGCGTCTCACCCGTCTTGCCATCTTTGCCATAGTGCAGGCAGCGGCGCAGCTCGGCCAGTTCATGCAGGGCAGGCAGATCCGTGCCGACCGATGGAGTGAAATTGACGAACGAGCAGCCGCTTTGCAGGGCAGCAAGGGCGTACAGCGTGCTCGAAGGCAAATTCGCGGGCCCATTGGCTTCCAGCGCGGCTTCCAACTGGCTCCAGCTTGCCGTCCAGGGAGATGCCGACAAGTCGGTCGGTGGCTCGGTCGACGTCACGTTGACCACGACCACATGCTGCAACTGGTTGGCATCCCGGAACCCGGCGATATCGGCGGAGAGTCGGGAGATTGCCTGTTGGGGTGTTTCGCTGGCGAACTCGCGGGTGTAGTCGTCGGCAATCCCTTCAATAGTCTGGCCGGCCCGCCACAATGTGCCGGGGCGGACGCTGGTGTCAAAGTCGGCCAGGATGGAATCGATTTCCTTGAGCAGCCCGGCGCTGAACACGTGCGATTTGTTGAGCAGAATGGCCGCTTCGC
>JBGSIP010000953.1:0-2042 GCA_041742495.1 Planctomycetaceae bacterium | reverse complement strand
TGCGGAGACGCCTGGCCCTTGAGGAGCCGCTGATCCTCGCCGGCGACTACAACGTCATACCGACTCCGATGGACGCCAAGCGCCCGGAAGTCTGGGTCAACGACGCGCTCTTCCAGCCGCAGACGCGCTCAGCCTACCAGCGCCTGACCGGGCTCGGCCTCACCGATGCGATCCGCGCCTGCCATCCGGGCCCCGGGGTCTACACATTCTGGGACTATCAAGCCGGGGCTTGGCAGAAGGACGACGGCATCCGCATCGACCACCTGCTGCTATCGCCCCAAGCCGCCGACCGCATGACCACCTCGGGAATCGATCATTTTACGCGAGGCTGGGAGAAGCCGTCGGATCATGTGCCGGCGTGGGTGGAGCTTCGGTGAGCCGGCTGGAGAGCCGCCAACCGCCTCTCACCGATTGTTGTGCGCGCCAGCGCGTGCTAGTGAGCCACCCCCACAGCAGCAAAGCGGGAGGCGACCATGTCACGCCGCATCGATCCCCTCGACCAGCCGTCCTTTTGAGCGTTCATCGAAGCGCCGCAAGGGTTTCCCGTCCGAAACGCGCGTGAAGCGCGGGCATCGCATGGTGCGAGGGCGATGTCGAACTCGTCGAGAAACTCGGACGCAACGATCTCTGCCCCTGCGGTTCGCGGAAGTTGTTTCAAGAAATGCTGCATGACGTCCGGTCGGTATGACGGAACCGAGCGCGGCCATTATTTCCGCGAGGACTGAGTGTGTGCGACCGGCGGTTCGTGATGCGGGCTGCCGGTCGGCCCCCTAAAAGCCCCTGATGCGCGGGCGTTTTACATGAACGCGAAGGAGCGCGACTATCGCGGCCGCGACGACGAGGCCGCACAGGATCGCCTTTGAGACAACGCCCATGGCGCCCTCGATCAGAAGAGCGTGGACGACACTGGAAACAACAACAACCAGCGACACGACATTGTGCACGATGCGCCAGGTGACGTAACGCATGCCGGACCTCGAGCGGGCCGCGACCAGAAGCGCAGTGAGCACCACGCCGCCGAGCCCAATCACACCGTAGACCGCAAACGGAGTTGGCGAGATCAGCAGCAGGGCGTCGCTGATGTCATCCGGACTGTAGAGGTAAAGGCCGCCGACATGCAGGACCACGGCTGCAATAATCGTCGCGCCGATCCAGCGATGCCAGCGCCGCTCCGCGGGAATTGACGGGCCCGGCAGAAGACTTGCCGCCAACAACGGCTGAACCAGCAGGAGGGCGAGCGCCACAACGCCCGCCATTCCACCGAAAATCCATAGTGCTTCACGGCTCGCTTGCAATGGGCTTGCCGCCGCGAGTCCAACCGGAGCAAGCATACAAACAGCCAGCAAAAGCCAGACGACCGCCGTCGTCATCCGCCTACCGGCAGGCAGGTTCACGGAGGTGGGCCCTATGCCAGCACGAAGTGTGCTTGCACGCTGGTCGAGCTTTTGCTTGCCAGCAGCGGCCTGAGAAAGACCGTCTCGAACGCTTTGTCGTCATAGGCGAGATGCGCGTGAGGTTGGCCAAAATTCGGCAGGATCTGCGACATCTCCAGCCGGAAGGCGCCGCTGGCATCGGTCAACACGCTGCCGCGATTGGTCGGTTCGCGCTCGCCGCCGCGTTCCGTCGATGCCCAAATCTGAATGCGCACATTGGCGAGCGGTTCACCCGATCCGGCACGACGTACGGTTCCCGAGACAAGGAATCCCCTGCCGAGATTTTCGACCATTGGGGCCTTCGCAATGTAATTGTTGCTGCCGCCGGGCATCGACTTCGTCGCCGCCAAGGTGGTCGCCGCTGTAGCCGTCGTCAGGGCGCCGGTAGGCCCTTTGACCAGAAGCGCGCCGCAAACGCCGGCGCCGACAATCAGGGAGCGGCGGCTCAGAGTTATCGCTGTCATCTCGTTTCTGCCTCACATTGACATGGTGGGTTCATGACATCCTGGGCTCTGGCAGCACCGCGGGCTCTGGCGCGACATTTGCCGCGCTGCTCCGCATCCGGGGCCGCAGTGGCCACTCGGGCTGCCCTCCAGGTTCGGATATCAG
>JBGSIP010000952.1:0-2982 GCA_041742495.1 Planctomycetaceae bacterium | reverse complement strand
TTCCCAAGTCGTGTCGATGGTGGCGACACCAGTCGCCAGTGCGGCTACGTCGGCGTTATCGGATTCGATGTTTTCCGAGATGAACCGGACCGAGCCGTCGCCCAACACAACCTGAGCACCACCGCGGTGCAGCGAGGAAATCCCGCGAGCACAGTCGGCGTCCGGAGCAGTTGGCGTCGTGCCATCCCCTTGCGGCGAGAGCAGCTTGCTGTTGATGCCGTAACCACCGGCAGCCAGAATGCCCGACTGACCTTCCAGGCTCTGGTTCATGAACGTGCCGGGAGTTCGCGTGCCGTACACCTGCCCCTGAGTTGCTCCCTGCGGAACGACGAAAGCGTAGGCAGCACGGCAGCGCAGCTTAGCACCGCCGGGATTGGCCAGTTCATAACCACGCTCGCCCAAGGCGACCACGTTGCTCGAACCGTCCACCATGTCGCGGAACGTCATGCGGCTGTTCACGAAAAACATCCCGTTGGCGATGTTGCTGGTCGTGGAGTCACTGGCTGCGGCAGGACGGCCGTTGATCAGAGTCAGGTTGAAGCTGCTGTTGATCCCGACGTAGTTCGAAATCACCATGTTTCGGTTGACGGCGTCCACACCCTGACGCTGCACCCGGTTACCAGCACCACCGGGATGGCCGGCAGGACCGACGTCCGAGGGGCACTTGTACGTCTCGACCGGTGTCGTCAGCACTTGCAGACGAGCGGCTTCAGCGGCCGGCAGCGGAGCAGCGCTCAATGGCAAGGCCGAAGCAACAGTCGTACCAACGCCCTTACCCAACTGCAGCGTGTCGTACTGGGGGCCCAGTTCCATGTACGGCATGATGTGCGCGCCCCAGGACCAATAGGCGTCGGTCGCGGCTACCAAGTTGGTGTTACTGTCCCGCCAGGTGTAGCCGGGCGGGAACACCTTGTACGTTTCTTCGTAGTTGTGCAGCGCCAAACCCAACTGCTTCAGATTGTTCTTGCACGACGAACGCCGTGCCGCTTCACGCGCCTGCTGAACAGCCGGCAGCAGTAGTGCCACCAAGATCGCAATGATCGCGATCACCACCAGCAGCTCAATCAGCGTGAAGCCCTTCCGAGAAACCTGCGCCATACCAAACCTCCCTTGACGAGAATTGGCGACCAGCCGATTGCAGTGCGCAAAATAACTCAAGTCCTCTAAGACATCTCACACGCAAAGAATCGCAATCCAGACTGGAACACCGAGACATCCGAGTGGGAGTTACGCGACCTGACACAACAATCCAGAGATCTTACGACAGGCCGCTGACAGCAGACGCCAGAGTTGGCGAGTGGGAAACTGCTGCTTTTACCACTGGATTTCCCGCCATGAGACCACTGCGCGAAGAAGCAGTCAATCCCGATGCGATGCTGAAACCATGATTCTGGGAAGATTTTTTGCCACGATTCCCACAACCGGCGGCTCCCGCCATGCCACCGGAAGTCCACGACAAGCTCGCGATTGAGTGGCAATACATATCAACGTGGCATCAAGTCGATCCAATACGGATGGGGGCAGACGATCTGTGTCTTTTCCGCCGACGGTCGACGCTCACGCCGCCGACCAACACTTGACGCCGCTGGTGACATTGACGAGCGATCGACGCCTGAAGCGCATCGCTGAATCAGGCAGCGCCCCTGCCTCACGCAGAGAGGGGGCAGGTTCCATGCGAGCGAAGGGATCGCTCACCGCATCAGCGTGGCAGGAGCTCGTGGTCACCACGATGACAATCAGCGTGCCGCCGCCGTGTCGATGTGACTCACGGATGGACTGCACCCAGCAATGGGGAGCACTCGGCAGCGGGACCGGCGTGACCATTGCCACGCGATCACCGCAGATCGCCACAGACTACCGGCGCAACCGGGAGAGCTGATCCTGCCAGGCTTGAGGCAGCGCGGTCACGGGGATGTTCATCTGCGTCACCTGACGGAGAATCCGCTGATCCAGCGACGTGTTCGCGTCCGTGGCCGGGTCGGGGTCCACAGCCGATTTGGTCGTGTCGGCATGCCAGTCCTTCAACAAGCCATTGCGGATGGCGGCGGGAAGGTTGTCGACAGCCTGATTGATCTGCCCCATCAGGCCGGACTGTGCTTCGAGGCTGGGGTAATAGGTCTGAGCGATTTCCCGAATCAGGCGATTGACTTCCTCCTGCGACATTGGCAGTCCCGCTGGCGAATTGCTGCCGCCGCTGGCCTGCGTCGCGGAGTTGATGACCTGTTCAAACAGCCCGGGAAAACTAGTCGGAATGGCCGGTGTCCCCCCGTTTGACGGTGTGGTTCCGCCGGGCTGCGCTGTGGGCGCCTGACTGCCAGTGGCGGCCTGCTGAATGGCCTGTTCGACCAGACTGCGGAAATCGAGCGTCCCGCCGCTACCAGCGCCGGGAGCAGGAGGCGTGCCTGTGGGCGTGGTTGCTCCTGTGCCGGCTGTCGCCGAGCCTTCGCCCCGCTGATGCTGCAGGCGATGCTGCACAATCTGTTCGGGCGAGAGCACATGCGGAGCGATGACATCCTGCAATTCCGCCGGCATCAGCGGATCCAGTTTTTGCATCAGCACCGCCGAGGCATACCCGGTGTAGGAGTGGACCACTTCATCACGCGTCGTGTCGGAAAGCGTCATCGCAAAAAACGAGACGACCAGACTCAGTACGACCCCTTTGGCAAAGCCGAACACGCCTCCCAAATGGCGGTCGTAGTCCTGAAAATCGTAGCGTTCGAGCCCCTTTTGCACCGACTTTGCCATCGCGAACGCGGCAAACGAGCTGAGGATGTACAGCACGAAAATCGAGACCCACCGATCCAGCGGCGGTTCCAGGTTGACGTAGGGCGCGATCAGCATCGAGAAGGCATTGGCAAAGAAAAAGCAGCCCAGAATGCCGCCAATACTAGCCAATTGCCACAGAAAACCCTTGGCAACTCCACGCCAGACGGCGAGCGCGAGGATGACGATCGTGACGAAGTCGTACCACATCCGTGCTGC
>JBGSIP010000951.1:0-7062 GCA_041742495.1 Planctomycetaceae bacterium | reverse complement strand
CACGCGGAGTCGTTGGCACAATGGCTGCGCCGCAATCCCGCTCTGGCGGCAGAACTGCTGGACCGCTGGGCGTCGCCTGTGCCCATCGCCGGCGCTGATGTCGATGGCGATGTGAATCTGGCCAGCCTGCGTGCGCTGCCTGCTGCCGCCGATGGTTCCCGTCGTGTCGAGGTGCTTGTTGTCTGCGAATCCTCTCCCCAAACTGCGTTCAGCGTGCGTGCGGTACGCACAGTCGTGCTGCCTCCAGGAGAACCTCTCGATGGTGTCCCGTCCAATGAATAGTCCCGTCCTGAGCGTGGGTTCTCGTCGTGGCTTCACGCTGATTGAACTGCTCGTCGTGATCGCCATCATTGCGATCCTGGTCTCACTGCTGCTGCCCGCCGTGCAGCAGTCACGCGAGGCGGCCCGCCGGTCCGCCTGCAAGAACAACCTGGCGCAGATGGCGCTCGCAGTACACAACTACGAACTGGCCTGGGGGATGATTCCGATCGGCGTCACCGATGCGAGCGGGCCCGTCGAGAACGTCCCTGCCGGCCATCACTACAGTTGGATCGCCCGCATGTTGCCATTCTTTGAGCAAGGGCCACTCTATGATCGATTGAACTTTGATATCTCCGCCTATGACAGCGCCTACGATGAGGACGTGCGCATGGCCATCATCGAGACGCTTCGCTGCCCCAGCAGTTCAGCACACTCACTCGTTGAGTATTCGGCGGTGCCCGGCGCTCTGGAAGCAGGTCCCGATTGGGTGCCGGATGGAGAAATGTTCCCCTTTCAGGTGGAAGCCGCGATTTCGAACTATGCGGGTTGTACGGGCAGCCACGAGGTTCCGGTGGATGAGACGAACAACGGGCTATTCGTGCTCAATCGGGGCATCCGCTATGCCGAAATCACGGACGGCACGTCCTCGACGATTCTGATTGGGGAGTTTGATTCCCTGGCCGATGCCCGGAGTGTGAGAGAGGGATCGATGAAGTATGGTTTTGGCTGGATTTCCGGCACGCGCGGCACATTGCGAAACTGTGGTACACGGATCAATCAGATGCTGCCTGCCTTTGTGAATGGCCTGGCGGAATTCGACGCGCCGACGGATGCCCCGGCCTCGGGGCCCGTCCAGCCGCAGGGCGTTTGGACGTCGGAACGGGCGCAGAAGGCCATGGAGTCAGAGTTCGAGGAGTTTGAAGCAGAGTTGGACGATTCTGAGTCGCCAGAGATGGCCGATGAGGCTCCCACCGACGATGCCCTCATGGACGAAGACCTCAGCGAGGATGCCGAGGGGACTCCACGCGCGCCGGTCGTGGTCGACAACACGGAAGCAATTGCCAAGGAGCAAGCCCGGGCCGTCGTGCAGCGTTCGTTGTCGCAGGTGTTCGGTGGGTTTGGCAGCATGCATCGCAGCGGTGCCCAGTTTGCATTCGCGGATGGCTCCGTACGGTACGTGTCTGAGAATATCGACCCGGACGTCTACCACGCCTTGGGTTCCCGTGCCGGCCGGGAGCTGGTGACAGATTTCTAGTGCCACCGAATTCCCCACTTCCGCGTTGTCAGTCAGGCCCGGGTTGAGCGACACTGCTTCCGACCCGGGTTTTTCCGCGCCGGGGCGACATAGAACCGGATATCTCAACGGCGGTCCGCGCTGACTCAACCAAAAGACACGCCCCGATGCAGCAGCGTTATGATCGTCGTCCGGCCGTGGTGGAACTGGCCTTGCCTGTCTGGCTGTGGCTTGGGCTCTGCCTGCTGGGGTGGACAGATTCTGCGTGCGTTGTGGTGCAGGCAGCGGACTGGCCGCAGTTCCGGAATGGCTCGGCGCAGGGGCATGGCCTCGTCGATCTGAGCGGCGCAGTCACTCCCCCGATCACGGCGGACACGGCGCCAGTGTGGGAGACCATCGTTCCCGGCAGCGGTTGGTCCTCACCGGTGGTTGCGGGTTCGCAG
Source organism: Planctomycetaceae bacterium (assembly GCA_041742495.1). Taxonomy (GTDB): domain Bacteria; phylum Planctomycetota; class Planctomycetia; order Planctomycetales; family Planctomycetaceae; genus JBGSIP01. Next base: position 5,124 of record JBGSIP010000951.1, on the reverse strand, counting down.
GTGTGGGTCTCCTCGGCGCTGAAGAAAGGGACTGAACTGCGCGGGCTCTGCTTCGATCGTCAGACCGGTGCGAAGGTCCATTCGACTCTGATTCGCGTGATCGAACATCCCACCGAGATTCACGCTGACAATTCCCACGCGTCGCCGACACCCTGTGTCGACGCGCAGCGCTGCTACGTGCATTTTGGCACTGCCGGAACGGCGGCCATCGATTGCACTTCGGGGGAGATTGTCTGGCAGCGATTGGATCTCCCTTGTGAGCATCAGGGGGGGCCGGGCAGCTCGCCAGTGCTGTTTGAAAATCTGGTCATCATCACACTGGACGGTGCCGATCGACAGTCGGTGATTGCGTTGGACGCCGCGACGGGGCGAACCGTCTGGCAGCGCGAACGATCGGCGCCGTTTCGGGCCGCCATCGAAACGCATCGCGCGTTCGCAACACCCGTCATCATGCCCGCGGAAGTCCCGCTGCTGTTGAGCACGGGTGCCGATCAAACCCACGCCTACGAAGCGCGAACGGGAACGGAACTCTGGCAGGTCCGCTATACGGGCTTCTCGAATGTTCCCGCACCGGTCTTCGATGCCGAACGAGTCTACCTGGGCACCGGCTTCTATGACGCGGGACTGTGGGCGGTGCGCACCGGAGGTCGCGGCGACGTGACCACTTCGCACGTGGCGTGGAAGTTCGACGGACAGGCTTCGACGATTCCCACGCCGCTGCTGTCTCACGGCCGGTTGTTCGTGTTGAGCGAGAAGGGGATTCTGAACTGTGTCGATCCCGTCACGGGCGCGCTGTTGTATCGCGAACGGCTGGGAGGCAAGTATTCTGCGTCGCCCGTCGGCGTCGGTTCGTGGGTATTGCTCGCGAGCGAGGCTGGCAAACTGACCTGGCTGGATGCGACCGCCGAGGCCATGACGGTGGTGGGCGAGGCCAAACTGACCGGTCCCCTCAAGGCGACACCGGCCATCTGCGACGACTTCATCGTTGTGCGCACCGAACTGCGCCTGTACGCGTTTGCCACGCGGCCGATCGCGCAGCGGTAGGGATGCCCTCACCCATCGCTGCTGGAATACTGGCAGTCTGCCAGAGTTGCAGGGAACCACGTGCAGGACGTACCGGTCGTAGCGGCGGCGCGGGCGGCTCGCGGAGTGCGACCGCGAATCGGGCTATCTCGCTCCCGGTGATGGCGGACGTTGGCCGAAAGCACACTGACAGGCCCGGCCAAACCATCCTTGCGTGCTCCGCGAGATGCAGTTGGCGGGGCCACCGTCGACGCCCTGCGTGCGCTGCGTTGTGCGTTCCCCCCTCCTGCGAGGACATCCCGCCATGAAGCGTGCCTTCCTGATTGATCCGCCGCACACGTTGGTTGACGTGGTGGAACATGTGCTCAGGCGGCATCCGGAACTTCGCCATCGTCGGCTGCATGTCGACGTGAATGAAAACGAAGTGATCCTGCGGGGACAGGTCGGCAGCTATTACGCCAAACAACTCGCACAGGAAGTGATCCGCGGCGTGGTGGGCGAGGGGCGGATTGCCAATCAGTTGCAGGTCGAATGCGGATCGCTGGCCGGTTGATCGAGCTTCGCTGCTGCAAGCCCACTCGGATGTCGTTCACGACAGGCCGCGGCGGGGTTTCTGGCGCGAGTCGCCGGAAGCGTTGTCGGCAGGCAACTGCTTGCCCGAGAGCTTGTACACGTAGCTCATGATTTCGACGAATACGTCGTACATTTCCACGGGCACTGCGTGCCCCACTTTGACCGTCTTGAACAGCGCCCGGGCCAGCGGTTTGCGCTCGATGATGGGAACTCGGTGTTCGCGCGCCAGTTCCCGAATCCGCAAGGCGATTTCACCAGCGCCTTTGGCCACGACGATTGGCGCCGGGTGAATCTTGGCGTCGTACTTGATGGCGACGGAAATGTGCGTCGGGTTGGTGATGATCACATCCGCCTTGGGCACCGCGGCCATCTCCTTGGCCATGGCCAGCTTGCGGTGTGCTTCGCGCCGGCGCATGCGCAGGAAGGGGTCCCCTTCCATGTTCTTCATCTCATCGCGCACCTCCTGCTTGGTCATCATCAGCTTTTGCTCGTGATCGAACCGCTGCCAGGCCACATCCCCCAGCGCCAGGACCATCAGGCACGCCGCAATCGTGAACGACAGCTCGATGCATAATTGGCCCGTGGCGGCCAGCGCCGTGCCCGGAGTCGCCTGCATCAGTCCTTCGTAGCCCGGCAAGCGGTACAGCGCGAAGATGTAGATCAGCACGGACAAAATCACCAGTTTGGCCAGGCTGATACCCAGTTTGATGATCGCCTGCATGGAGAACAGACGCTGAAACCCGGTGACTGGATTCAGCCGGTCCCATTTCAACTGCAGGGGCTCGGTGGTGAAGAGAAAGCCAATCTGCATCAGGTTGACCACGACGGCCGCCAGCATCATCAGCAACATCATCGGCAGTAGCGTGGTGGCAAAGCCCATCGCCATCACCCACATGGACTGGCTGGCCCCGCGAGCGTCGAGTTCAAACGTGGGAGCACGTGAGAGCTCAGCCTGCAGCAACCGCGCCATGGTGGTTCCCATCGCGGGACCGAAGGTCATCAGGACGGCGCTGGCGGCGAGCATCATGAAGGCCGAGTTCAGGTCGGCACTGCGCGCCACGTTCCCCTTCTCACGGGCGTCCATACGCCGGTGATCGGTTGGGGCTTCACTCTTGTCGCCACCTTCGTCGGAAGACATGCCGCAGGGTTCTCAACACTTTGCGAACAGCACACCAGTCACACGTACAGTCGAAATCTCAGCGAACAAGTCTATCGCGGCGCAATTCTGGCCAAGTGTCGGAGGCCCCCGCGATCGGGCAACCGTCAGGGCACGCCGACGTCGGTGAGAATGCGTTCCACGGCAAAAGGCACCGCTTCAATAATCACGTCGGCCGTTCCCGACAGTGAGCCCATCAGGATGACAGCGGCCGCGACCACGCGGATCGGAAAGCCGAGTACAAGAATATTCATCTGCGGCACGGTGTATCCCAGAAAGCCCAGCGCCAAGCTCAGCAACGTCATTGCCGCCAACATCGGCGCGGCGACCCGCACAGCCAGCACCAGGGAGGCACCAATCAATTGCGACAACACGTGCGCTCCAGTTGTGTGCCACACGGCGACCCCCACCGGCAGCGAGGCAAACGTATCCAGGAGTGAGCGGGTCAGCAGCAGGTGCCCATCGATGGGCGGCAGCATCAGAAAGACCGCCGTACCGAGTAGATACAACAACTGGCCGCTGGTGGAGTTCGTCGCGTTGCTCATCGGATTGAAGACCGCAGCGAGCGTCGTGCCAGCTTGCTGATCAAACATTTCCCCAGCCATCTGCAGGCCAGACATCACGGCACTGACCCCCAGACCCAACAGCGCGCCAATGGCAAACTCCGCGCCAACCAGCCACAGCACGTCAAAGATCGTCGACGGCAGCGAAGCCGGAGACAGAATGCCCCGATTGATGAGAATGGGAGTCAGCGCGGCTGCGATGGCAATCGTGAGCAGTGCCCGCACATTGGCTGGCACGAGTGAAGTTCCCGCCACCGGTGCCGTCACCAGCATGCCGCTCAGGCGAACCACCACGAGTAGAAAGGTCCAGAACGCCACCGTCAGCCACGGGACCCACGGCACCAGACCAAATTCTTGGAACACCGCATTCATCCACCCATCCCGGCTGGAATTCCGCGATACAGTTCGACGGTGTACTCCATCAGGTACTCCAGCAGCCACGGCAGCATCGCGAACGTCAGCAGTCCCATCACGATGATTTTGGGGACGATCGTCAGGGTCTGCTCGTTCAACTGCGTCACCGCCTGAAACACACTGATTGCCAGGCCCACCACCACAGCGATGATCATCACCGGTCCCCCGAGAACCAGCGAAACGAATAGCGCTTCCCGACACACTTCGGCGGCCTGATCCACTCCCACGGCAGTCACCTTCTCCTGCCGCCACACCACGTTCGGTGTGCGGTCATGTCACGACGTATCTCACCAATGGCTGGCAACTTAGGCTGAACCCTTGCGGGGCCAGACACAGCCCGCCCGCCCACCAGTCAGGGCAGGACAGGGCACGGCAGAGCAGAGCAGAGGATTGCGGCTATCCGCCGCGCCAGGCGCTCTCCAGCAGCATCTGCACCGTCAGCGTCCAGCCATCCACCAAGACAAACAGCAGCAGCTTCAGCGGCAGTGAAATCAACGGCGGGGACAACATCATCATGCCCATGCTGATCAGCACCGAGGAGACAACCATGTCAATCACCACAAACGGCAGGTAGATCTGGAAGCCAATCAGAAACGCAGTCTTCAGCTCACTCAGCATGAATGCCGGAATCAGAACCACGGTCGGCACTTCTTCATAACTGGTGGGGGCGGTCACCGCGGGTGCGGTCTGGCTGTTGACCGACGTGCCAACAGCGGGGGCGTGGTAGTAGTCCATAAACATCCAGATGCCCGCTTCGTTGCCGGTTCGCGCCACCTGATCGCTCATGTAGCGACGCAGTGGTTTGAGCGTCCGCGTCATGGCATCCGTCAGTCCCTGCTGCTGCTCTTCGGCTGACGAGAAGCGGGCCGACGTATATGGCTTCACGCCGTCGGTGTACGCCTCCTGCCAGATGGGACCCATAATCAGCAGTGTGAGAAACAGACTCAGTCCCACAATGACCTGGTTGGGCGGCAGCGTGGCAGTCCCCAGCGCCTGACGCAACAGGCCCAGGACGATGACAAACCGGATGAAGCACGTCGTCATCATCAACAGCGATGGTGCCAGACTGAGCACGGTCATCAGCATGACCAGTTGCAATGTCGAGGAGATACCTCCGGGCGAAACCCACTGCTGCGGATCAACGCTGCGAGGAATGCCTTCCGGAGCGGGAGCCAATTCCGATCCGGCGACCAACGGCAGCGGTGCCGCGTTGGCGGTCATGGTCACCGGTGAGTTGGCATTGAGTGCCGTCCCGGGAGTCAGTTGAGCGAGTGCGGAGCTACTTGCCAGCGTCAAGCCAACCAGCGTCGTCAGCACGTACCAGCCCCGCATCACGCGCCGCCATCGACGGTGCGTGTGATCGGCCGAGCAAGTCTCGTGTGGCACGCCGCTCAC
>JBGSIP010000950.1:0-4258 GCA_041742495.1 Planctomycetaceae bacterium | reverse complement strand
CGCATCGTAGTTCACACGACTGAGCATCGGTAAGTCAAGCCGCGACGGACCCGCCGATCTTGCGACTCACGGTGTGGGGCAGGCCCGGACTGCAACAGAAAATTCCCCCCTCCACAGACTTGTTTTGGATGGGCGAGCGATGGTAGACAATTGTGATTCATCCCACATCGTCGGTTTGACTTTCCGAGACCAGCGGGACGGTTCCGAAGGACACTGACGACAGTCCAACGCCATTCTCACGCAGGCTGTGAGTACTACGGCAGCCGTTCTGGCTTGCCTGATCGCAGCGAAATTGACGAGCAGAAGGTCAACCCCATGGCGCGCAGCCTGCCTCCTCGACGTCCGCAACGCAGTCGTGATCGGCAAGACTCCCTGAACCGCCCATCGCGGCGGAAGGGCAAGCAGAAACGATCAAAGTCGATTCCGCTGGCCAGAAAGATCCTTCTGGGCGTCGCAGTCGTCGCTGTGCTGGCCATCGGTGGGTACGCCTTTTCGACAGCTCTGCCAGGAATGCGACGCTCGGCCGCCGTGCTAGCGGCCAACGACAGCTACGAGAAGATTGAAGCGGACTATTACAAGGTCGTCGAGGTCCAAGCGCAGTACCTGCGGCAGGATGGAGAACTGCCCATTACGTTCGAGCAGATTGCGGAGGCACAGGAACGGCTGGTGTACCGCTGGATTCGGCTGGGACCGGCCCCGCGGGACGATGCCAACCACATCGCCACGAGCATGCGAACCAAAGGCTTTGCCAAGGGCGAAGCGCTGGGCAAGGAAATCGGTCTCGAAGTGCTCCAGCGGCCTACCGAACAGATTCTACCCAAGCAACGCGAGTTTGAAGACAAACTGGCGCGGATTGACCTGATCATGTGGATCCACAATAGCTTGCTGACCTTGATGAGTCCGATCAAGGAGGGGACGACTCCGGTGGGGATTGCTTACTCCGACATCGAATCGGAATTGCAGGGGCTCAGCCAGGATCTCGCCATTGCGTTGCTTTCCGACGCGCCGGCCTCTGCCCGGGGAACTCTCCAGCGAACCACGGCGAGACTGCGTTCGCTCATCCGCCGTCGCAACGAGTTGATCCTGCAGGCACCGCCAGAGCCCGAGCCCGAGCGAACGTCGTCGGGAGCTCCGATCGTCGTGCATCGGCTGCCGATTAACACAAAGATCCATTTAACCAATTTTGGATATTCCAGCAGATTTGGACTGTGCCAACTCCTGAGTTCCAAGCTGACTCAACGGCTCCCGGACGATACCGCCTATGCCAGCGCACATCGAGACTTTGTGAAGGTCAGGGAAGAAATGGACGCGAAACCGCAGAAACCGGAGCCCACTCCGGCTGCGACGCCGGCCGTCGTGGAATCACGTGACTTTGCACCGCGATTTCGACCGCCAAATTCTCCCACTCAGATGTCCCCCCCGGCACAAATTGCGGAATCTGTCAAACCGGCGGCTACGGCCCCGGAAGTCGTCGGAACACCGGACCGTGCTCCTGGCCCAAGCCGGTTTGAGCCCCCGGTTCCCATTCCGTTTACGAACGTTCGGACTCCCTTCGGGATACCCCCGGTTGGACAGCCGGACATGGAGTTCGTTCCCCCGACGGGGATCCCCCGGCCACTGGAACTGGGGACCAGCCAAAGCTCAGGTCCCGCCACAGGCAAGGTGAGAACGTCTCGACCAGCGACGCGGCCCGAAGCAATCGCGGCGCTGGAGCAACTACGCGATGCCCTGGAGAAGTACTATCTCGACAAGGGGCACTTGCCGCCGGCAGGATCCGGTCCCGAGTTCAAAGAGGGACTGAGCTGGCGCGTCCACCTGCTCCCTTATCTCGACGAGGCGGAACTGTATGCAAAGTTTCGCCTCGATGAGCCGTGGGATTCACCACACAACTCAAGCCTGGCTTCTCAGCGACCTAACGTGTTCCGGGGACGCGATGCCATGGCGTCCGACAAAACAACGACGCACGTCTTCGTGGACGCTGGGGCACTGTTCAACTCGGAACGGCCGATCCCCGATCAGCTCGCGGCGGATGAGTCGGGCCGCATGATGCTGGTCACGACAGGCTTCCGGTATCAAGTCTGCTGGACTCAGCCGGGTGGCTTGTTGGCGCAGGCGAAAACGACGGACGGGCTTCTCGGGAGCCCGCCGGATCGCTTATGCGCGATGGAGGATTTCGGTACGCCGGTTGAAATTTCCGGCAGCGTCCCGCTCTCCGACTTGCTTGCCTTGGTCTCTCAGCGAGGACACAAACGTCCTGATTTCCTCAAACCCGTCAGTCGCTAATGTAGTGTCTCACGCAGACGGGGGCTTATCGAGAGCGGCTCGGGCGCGGTGGACTTTTTCGAGGATCTTGAGTGCTGGTTGGGTCCACGCGATACCCCGAGGATCGTCGTTGTGAAGGGCAGCGCAAACTTCGATGGCTTCGATCAGCTGTGCCACACTGCGGAAGACTCCGCGACGCAGCCGCTTCTGCGTCAACTCGCAGAACCACCGCTCAATCACGTTCAGCCAACTGCTACACGTGGGGATGAAGTGCATGTGGAATCGCGGATGACGCTTCAGCCAGGCCTGCACTTTGGGATGCTTGTGCGTCGCGTAGTTATCGACAATCAGGTGCAGGTCGTATTCGGGCACCGTCTCGCGATCGATCGTCTTTGAGAACTTCAGCCACTCCTGATGACCGTGCCGGGGCTGGCACTGTGTGATGATGGTGCCGTCGGTCACGCTCAAGGCCGCGAACCGCATCGTCGTGTCGTGACGCTGATAATCGTGAGTCATCGTGCCGAGGCAGCCGGTGAACAATGGCAGGCTCTTCTGCGTGCGGTCCAGAGCCTGCATCTGGCTCTTCTCATCCACGCTCAACACGCGTGCGTGTTCGGGCGGGTTGACGTACAGACCGACCACATCGACCAGTTTCTCTGTAAACTGCAGGTCGTTCGAGAGCTTAAAGGTCTTGGCCAGATGGGGCTTCAGGCCGTTGTCGCGCCACACGCGCCGCACGGTTTCTTTGCTGGTCCCCAGTTCTTTGGCGAGCGTACGAGTCGACCAGTGCGTGGCGTTTTTCGGCTTCATCTGCGTGGTCTTGCGGAGGATCTCCACTTCGTGCTGCAGTCGGACGACAGGCCGATGCCCGGGACGCGGCGCGTCCTTCTCGATGCCAGCCAGACGTTGAGCGGCAAATCGCTTGCGCTACTGACCGACAGTCTCGCATTTGGTACTCAGTGCGAGGGCAATGTCCTGATTCAGCCGGCCCTCGGCGGCGCCCAGAACAATCTTCGCGCGGAGCACAAGTCGGGCGGGAGTCGTTCGTCCGCGCGACCACTTGAGCAGCGTCGCACGTTCCTCATCGGTCAATTCAATCGCCACAGCAACACGCGACAGGGTCTGAGCCTACCTGGCTGAGGCAGCAAACACCGGACAAACACCAAAAGACCGCACACAAGCGAGGCAGTACGCATGCCGTGTCTGGGTCAGTGTCCCGCCCGTGTACAGCTCCTTCACAATCCGGCGGTTCAGGCCGTCGTATTCATACGCGGCGATCGTCACGTTGGACCCATCCGTCACCTTGACCAGCCGGTTCCACGCATCGAACACGTACTTCTGTGTCGTCGCTTCATCCCCCGGCTTGGGGCCCGTTGTCAGGTTGCCCGCGGCGTCGTGAATGGGGTCGACCCAGTTGGTGCCGCTCGTCGCGGTGATGGCCGTGATCTCGTTGGCCGCGCTGTGCGTGCGGTCCTGATCCAGTTCGTGCGTGCCATCCCCGTTGCCATCCAGAGTGTAGTTCTGCCAGTTGCCCAAGGGGTCCAGTTCCCAGGCCTCACCCAACGTGTTGCCGCTGATCGCGGTGTGGCCCGCGTTGATCTCCCCCCGCGTGTTGGCCAGCAGGCTGTTGAGCCCATCGTAGGCATACAGTTCATCGAGGTTCACGCTGGCCGCCTCGGCCAAGTGGTCTTCTACCCACGTGCGGTTGGAGACCCGATCGTAACCATAGCCCACCCGGGCGGCATCGGCCGTGGCGTTGTAGCCGTCCCAGAACTGGTCGATCACCCGACCAAAGCGGTCCAGCCCGGCATACGTGCCACTGGTCCCCTGAAAGTAATCCAGCTTGAGATCGGGCTGCTGGTAATCGGTGATCACCGCCGACCCGCCACCCGTCAGCGAGTACTCGGCCAGAATCGCTCCCGCGCCGTTCGTCTCCCGCACCCGCCACGGTTGCAACAGCCGATCGGTCAGGCTGTTGGCCGTGCCGTAGTCGTAG
>JBGSIP010000949.1:0-4297 GCA_041742495.1 Planctomycetaceae bacterium | reverse complement strand
TCCGTGCCACGCAGCGCGATACCGCCAGCATTTATGGAGAGCATTCGCGCACGTTTGAGTTCCGTTCGCCCCGCGGGACCGCCATCGTCTCACTCGACTTCCCGTTTGACACGCCACACAACCTGTCTTTGTGTTATCAGGGACGGGGCTGGCGCATTGATTCAGTGACCGCGGCCAACGCGGGAGTGCTGGACCGCGCAGTGATCATGGACATGACCACTGACGTTGGTGAGCGGGCTCGCGTCCTCTTCCTGCATTTCACCCCCCAGGGGGACGTGGCACTCGCTACGAATCTGGTGCCACGCTCGCTGTCCGAGCGACTCGCAGCTCGCTTTTCCGAACCACTGCTGCCTGACGCAGACCTGGTCTATCAATTGCAACTGCTACTGCCCCTCAGTCGCGGCACCGAGGAGGAATTGGAAGACGCCCGGCGATTGCTTACGGCAGTTCGTGCAGCGCTGAGAGGTCCGCTGGGAATTGCTGCGGAGCCAGTCCAGCCATGATCCGATCCACGTGGAATACGCTGCGCTTCTGGCAGTTCACCCTCCTGCATTTTTGTGGTGAATATCTGCTGTCGCGTCCGTGGCAACTGCTGGTGCTGGCGCTCCCCGCCGTGGCCGTGCTGGTGGGGCTGGCCATTGTCGTTCGGGAGTCTTCACTCACTCCACTGGCTCAGCGGGCGACCCGCTACCGCACACTGGCGACGGCAGCCGCAAAAGCCGGCGACTTGACGGCTGCCGAGCGCTGGTATCGCAAGGCACTCGCTTTCGATCCGGCTGATGCACCCACGCAGTTCGCCCACGCCCAACTGCTTTATCGTCGCGAAGTTTCGCAGCGCGCCATCGCCATCATGCGCGAACTGGCCCCCGCCACAGGCGGCTACGCTCCGGCGCATCTCTGGCTGGCCGAATCGGCGCTGGCACAATCGCCACCTGACACCTCCACGGCCATCACCCAGTTGCAGTTGGCTCTACAGCAGTCTCCGGATGACCGCAGTGCACGGCTGCTGCTGGTCGACCTGCTGTATCGCCAGCAACAGTATCGCACAGCGCACAACGTGCTGGCCCCGATTGCCGATCAGGAACCAGAACTGCAACTGGCGCTGGCTCGCATTCAGTTGTTTCTGGGCGAAGCCGAAAACGCCGCTGCCACCGCCCAGGCGGCCGCGCGAGCGTTGGCTGCAGAACTACGGCTGCGGCCCGAAAACGACGAAGCGGCCCAATTGCAGATTCAAAGCCTGATCTATGCCATGGACTTTGCGGCCGCAGAGAATCTGGCTCGCTCGCGGCTGACCGCGGCCGACAATCCCGCCAATCGCACCGTACTGGCCTCGGTGCTGACATTTCGGGTGGCCGAAGTCCGCCGCGGTCAACCGGATCAGTTGCGGCCACGCTGGCAGTTGTTGGCCGAGATTGTCGGGCTGGGGCCGCAGTCGGCACACACGCGGCTGGAAGTCGCCCACTTTCTCGCTCAGGCATCGCAAGACGCTTCCTTTACGGCGGACGAACTGGCCCTGCTGCGCGATGACGACGCCGACTCCGCCATCGCGAATCTGCTCCTGGGCTCCCGCGCTGCAGACCTGGGACTGGTCGCCCAGAGTTTGCCGTTTCTCGAAGCTGCGGTACGCAAATCTCCCCAATCTCCCGTCGCGTTGAACAACCTTGCCTGTGCGCTGGCCGCCAGTGTTCCACCTGACCTGGACCGCGCGCTGGAACTGGCCAATTCCGCGGTCCTGCTCAGCCAACAACACCCCGAAACGATTGAGACTCGCGGTCAGATTTATGCTCAACAGGGGGCCTGGCAGGCCGCGATCGACGATCTGGAACTGGCTGCCACACGGCTTCCCCCACGGCCGCAGATCCATGCGTCACTGGCCCGCGCCTATGCGGGACTGGGGAACGAAACCACAGCGGCCGGCCATCGTCAGCGGGCCGCAGAACTGTCGACGCCGCCAGATTCACCCAACGAGCCACCTTCAGCGCCGCAAGGTCGCACCGCGAAATGAAATCTCGGGGCCCCGCTGGCTGCGGCGATTCTCGGCGCACAGGTGGACTCATCCACCGACTGCGACCATACTCACAGCGGTTTCGCGAGCGCTCCCCTGTCCAACCTCTCTCGGAGAAATCCCGTGCTCTCGAATGACTGGTTGTCCGCTGCCAGGTTGCTGATGCTGGTCGCTGCCTTGCCCTGCGGCTCCGTGGCCCGCGCGGGAGATTGGCCGGCATTTCTGGGGCCCGACCGGACAGGCATGTCGACCGAGACCGGCTTGAACCTGCAGTGGCCCGACGCCGGTCCTCCGCTGTTGTGGACCGCCGAAATTGGCACCGGCTACTCGGCCCCGTCGGTGTGGGGAGACATGGTCGTCATCAATCATCGCATTGGTGATGAGCATCTCCTCGAAGCCCGCAACGCCGCCACTGGCAATGTGCTGTGGACCCACCGCTCACCGTCGCAGTTTCGTGACCCCTACGGCTACAACAACGGCCCTCGGGCCACGGTGGCCCTCACCGCCACGCATTGTTTTGCGTTGACCGCCGAGGGAACTCTGTTGTGTGTCGATCGTCTGACCGGTCACGAAGTCTGGCAGCGCTCCACAGGGACTGAATTCGACGTGCCGGCAGCATTCTTTGGCGCCGGAGCCTCTCCCCTGTTGTACGAAGACCTGGTCATCGCATTTGTGGGCGGTCAGCCCAATTCCGGCGTAGTGGCCTTTCGGCAGGACAACGGACAGACTGTGTGGCAAAGCGTGGGACAATCCACCTGGGACGGCGTTGCGACCGGTTGGCGCCGCCAGCCCAACTACAAGTGGACCGGCGAAGAGATGGTAGTCAGCTATGCCTCTCCCACCCTGGCCACGTTCCACGGCCAACCGCACCTTTTGTGCCTGACCCGACAGGGGCTGGTGTCGCTGCACCCGCGGACCGGTGTCGAATGGTTCAAGACCTGGTTTCGATCGGAAACGCACGAGTCCGTCAATGCCACCACACCCATCGCGATCGGCAACCGGGTCCTCGTCTCGTCGGCCTACGGTGTCGGGACCAAGCTGTTTGAAGTCGGCACGGACGGTCGCACCCTCAAGCAATTGTGGCACGCAGCCGACGTCGAATCCCATTGGGCCACCCCCGTTGCGGTCGGCGAATTGATCTATGGCTTTGGCGGCCGCCACGAAGGACAGTCACAGCTCTATTGCTTGCAGGCAGAAACCGGTGCGACGCTCTGGGCCACCGACGGAGCACCGTTTTCCACCGACGCCGTCACAGCGGTTTCGCCAATCGAAGTGATGGAAAAAGCGACGGGGAAAAAACTCCCTTGGCCACTGTTTGGTCGCGGCAGTTTCACCGGCGTCGATGGCAAATTCATCTTGTTGGGAGAACGAGCAACACTCGCGACTGGCCAGTTCACGCCGCAAGGGTATGTGGAACTCGCTCGCTTCCATCCTCCCGGTTTGGACAATCCCAGTTGGGTCGCGCCTGTCATCGCGCATGGTCGCCTGTTGTTGCGCGATGAGGACACACTGATGTGCTTCTCGCTGCGTTTTTCGGAGACGCCGCCGCGTGAGTGAGTCCAATACCACGGGTCCACAGCCTGCTCGATCCGGTCGCCTGCTGTGGCGGCTGGTCGCGCTCGCCACGGTCATTTTTACCGTGACCATTTCACCGGCCGTCTATACCGGACTGCGCAACTGGGTTCCCGTCCGCTCCGTGGTGCGCCTCGCCGTCGTCGACTCCGAGCGCATTGGAAAGCCAGTCTGGACGGTGCGCGTCGACGTGGAATATGACGCCGCCGGTCAAACGTATGAGTGCCGGCACCTGCTGGTCGATCAAGCCGACGAATACGATCTGGCGATCAAGATCAGGGAGGACTGGCCACCGGGAACCGTGGTGGATGGCTTCTATGACGCCAATTCTCCGGCCAGTTTCACGCGTTTGGGCCGGGGCGAGGCGGAAGCGATGGCTGTCGTCGGCATCCTGATGGGGGGCTCGCTGTTTTCCGTGCTGTCGGTGTTCGTGATTGCCGCGTCTCGGAAATCCGAGGCAGCCCGTGTGGCGTCGACTGAGACCACACCAAGATAGCGTTCCTTCCCCCACGATACCCCGGGTGTTGCCGGGATGCCACGTGAGGCGAATTGGCCTCACGCGAGTTAACTCCTGTGCCTGGCACGGTTTGCCGCGCGGGCTGCCGACAGCCCGTTGGGCGTGTGGTGTTTTCACCACAGGGGGTGCTGGGGGCCCCGTGCGCGGTGTCAAGAATTCTGAAATTACGCAAGCTGCTTCTGCAGAATGACTTACGGCGACTA
>JBGSIP010000948.1:0-2445 GCA_041742495.1 Planctomycetaceae bacterium | reverse complement strand
GAAACTCCGCGAACCGACTGCGTCGGCCAGCAGGCGACAGCAGACCACCCGCTGCGCCGCCGCCAGCAGCGCTGCTCCCACTCGACGCCCGGTCTCGTCTGGTTCGTAGATGTAGTACAGCAAGTGGACGTGGTCGGTCGCCCCCGTGATATCTGCCACCAGAGCGTCAATGGCCTCACTCGAAGACGAAATCAACTGCAGTTCGTTTCCCGTCAACGCCGGCAGCGCATGGAGCGAGTGCGTGACGGCCAAGGCACGGGCCCGCGTGGAGTCCCCCAACGGCGGAGCAAACTTCTCAATCGCCTTGGCAAATCGCTCATACAAATTCGGCAACTGCGCGCGCATCCGCTCGTGAGCCTGAATCCGGGCCTTTGGCAGCCGGTCCAAGCCGATCAGAAAATACAGCACTGCCCCCACTGGTGGCAAAAAGAAGATCACCAGCAGCCAGGCCATCGCGGCGGTCGGCCGGGTCTTCCGCAACACGACCGGCAATAACGTCAGCCGAATTCCCCACTCGAGCAGGAGTTCGCATTGGTAGAAGTCCAGCATGCCGGCCGCGCTTCCCGATTTCTGATCGCTGGGGACTCGTGAGTGTGGCTCTCCACGATAGCGGGCGTGCGTTCCGCTCAACAGATCGCTTTTTGGAGCCAATCCCCCTGTTCAACCCCCCGCAGGAGCCTCTACAATCCATCAGCCACGACCGATGTCTTCAACCCCACCTGTAGTCGGTCCTCGATTCCTGCCTGCTGCGAGAATTCTCGAATGACCCGCCTGCGTCGAGGGACCACCTTCGGCTGCCGATGGTTTCCCTCGCGTGGAAGCCTTGTCCTACTGCTACTGGCATTGGTTGCTCTCGCCCCAGCCTCGGCGCCAGCGGAGGAGGCTGCCAATGACTCTGCGCTGACCTACGAAGCCGACATTCAACCGCTGCTCGCGCAGCACTGTCTCGTTTGCCACGACGAAGACAAACATCAAGGCGGCGTCCGACTCGACTCGCCAGCCGCCCTGCTCCGCGCTCAGGATGCAGGCACGATGGTCGTTCCCGGGCTACCCGATACTAGCCGTTTGCTGCAAGTGCTCGCGTATCGCGAGGACGATTACCAAATGCCCCCCAACGGCAAACTGGATCGGGCCACCATTGGCCGACTGCGTCAGTGGATCGCCCAAGGCGCGACTTTCCAGCAACCCGTCGAAGTCCCCCCACCCGCGGTAACAGGCGTCCCAACCAGCGCCGCATCCCCCGCGGACACGCCGGCCACCAACTCGGCAGCCTCGCATTGGGCCTACCAGCCCGTCGTCCAGCCACCGGTTCCCACGCCGGAACAGGATACCTGGTCTCAAACACCCATCGACCGGTTTGTATTGCGTGAACTCCAGGCAGCCGGCATTGCGCCGCCATCACTGGCCACGCGCGAGGTCCTCATCCGCCGCCTGACGTGGGATCTGTGGGGACTCAAGCCGTCGCACGACGAAGTGTCAGCGTTCGTCAACGATCCTGCCCCGGATGCCTGTTCGCGACTCGTCGACCGCCTGCTCGCCTCCCCACTCTACGGGCAACGTTGGAGCCGGCATTGGCTGGACGTGGCCCGGTACGCAGACACTAAAGGGTACGTGTTTCAGGACAACCCCCGATATCCCTTTGCCTATACCTATCGCAATTACGTGGTCCAGGCATTCAACAACGATTTGCCTTATGACCAGTTTGTCCGCGAGCAACTGGCGGCCGATCATCTCGGCTTGCCTCCGCACGCCCCAGAACTCGCGGCACTGGGCTTCCTGACCGTTGGCCCCCGCTATCTCAACGACATCCACAATATCATCGACGACCGCATCGACGTCGTCACGCGCGGCCTCTTGGGGACGACGGTCACGTGTGCCCGCTGCCACGATCACAAATTCGATCCTGTACCCATCGCCGACTACTACTCGCTGTATGGCATCTTCGCGAGTTCACACGAACCAGAACAACTCCCCTACTGTGGCCTTCCCGCAGACACTCCCGGATACCAGCGATTCCTCTCGCAAATCGCGAACCAGGCAGGAAAGATCGAAACCGAACGGGAACAGGCCTTTCTCGCCGCCAAAGCTCTCGCCCTGTCCGATCTCCCGCGGTTGCTGCAGGCGGTCGTCATCGATGCCAAACGTAGCACCACGACCTCGCAAGACCTCTTTGGCAAGGATCAACCCGCCGGCCGCTTGCGGAATCTCTGGAGCAAGTACATCGCCGACCAGAGCCGCCCTGACGATCCCCTCTGGAGTCTGTGGCACGCGACTCTCGCCCTGCCCGACGAGAACTTTGCCGCCGCGGCGGCCGCGTTGCTGAATGATCCCCGGTGGGACAGCAGCCCCGCGGGTCTTCCTGCCGAGATTCGTGAGGGCCTGCGCACCGCTGCTCCCGCCGACCCGCTCGCCTGGGCCCATACGTTTGGCACCCTGTTGGCGACT
>JBGSIP010000947.1:0-3911 GCA_041742495.1 Planctomycetaceae bacterium | reverse complement strand
GATTGAAGCGGCCTTCTTCGGCCTCCCCGCCATTGCCGTCTCACTGGCCCAGGACACCGAGCCAGACTATCCGCGAGTGGCCACGATCCTGCAGACACTCATCCCTCAACTGCGCGAGCACTTCCACCTGGCGACGTTGTGGAACGTGAACTTCCCGCCCACCCGCCCGGAAGGGCCTCGCGGTGCCGTCCTCACCTCGATGGGCGTGCACCGCCACACCGAACTCATCGAGCGCCGCCAAGACCCGCGCGGCCGCCCCTACTTCTGGTCCGCCACCAATCCCATGCAACACCAGACTCACGAACCAGGCAGCGACCTCAAAGCAATCCACGACGGCCTGATCTCGTTGACCCCCCTCCGCTTCGACCTGACGGATGAATCAACCCTGCAGCAACTACGCAAATCGCAAACCGGCTGGCGGCTGGGTTGAAGGCACGGCTTGCCCTATCCCCGACTGTCAGAGCACCCGGTACAGGATTCGGGATCAGGTCAGTGGTTCATCAAACGACGCGATCTACGAACCACGGAGCCGAATTGTCACGGAACAAAACGTTCAATTCGGCGTAACGTACGAGATCGACTTCGTCCTCAATCGTTGCAGCGATTTCTGCCTCGCGAAACGCATGCACGGTTGCCAAATAGTACGAGCCTTGAAGTTCGAGACGTTCAACGTACGGTTCCAACGCCTTTCGTACCTCTGGCTCTGTCGCGCCGGCTTTCACTGCGATAACCAATTCTTTTGCTTTGGCGGGATACAAGATTTCATCGCGTTTGCGCCCGGCGCAGCTAAACAGTGCTGCCTTGCTAAAATCTGGAAACTCTGCGTCCCCTCGCCCGATCGTCGTGTACTCGCCGGCACCACTCTGAACGGTGGGCACCTCGTACGGCAATGTAACCATTGCGAGACGTGCATATCCAACATCAATCAGGTAGGCGAACTCCGGCACAAAATAGTAGACAATTCCTCGGCCATCCGCGGTCCGCCCATTCACCTGCCGAATGTAATACAGCTCCACTTTCTGGAACTGTGGCATATCGCACTGTGGAAGAGCCGCTGCTATGGCCCCCTTGAGTGTCTGCATCGGATCATTTGATGCGGACATTCGAATGACGCTGTCAGTCACGAATTGTCGCGAAACATAACCTTGCATACTATGGTCCGTTCGGTTTGCGAGCTACTGATAGCATCAATTCGATTCCAAGAGCAACTATATGTACAGGTTGGTAGAGTGGTGTGAGTGTTTCATCGGGAGATGTGTTAATATGTGATCAAGTTTCGACAGATCGCTGGCTTAGGTCACTCCGGTGGAAATCTCGGCCCTTTGCATGGATTCCGCTACAGAGTTGCTTCCGGCTACGCGTCCACCCCAGCCGCACAAGGGCCTTGTCTAACCCTTACTCTCTGAGCTCGTGACGCAGGATTCGAGGTCGGGTCAGCGGAGCCCATGTGTAACCATCCGCGTAGCGGGTCAGCAGCCTCTGCGCCTCGATGCGCTGCATCTGTTCGGCATCCAACTGCCCCATTCAACCTCGTCGAGTGTCCAGCCGGGAAATGTCCCGGATGCCGATTTCGTCGCACTTAGCCACGCAATCTTTCTTCAGGCCGCCATCACCCGCCTGGAAGAAGACGCACGATTCAAGGGCGCGTCGTTTCTCAATCTGTTGCGAATAGAATGGAACGACAACTACACCCGAACCGCGGTTCATTTCCGTGCGCGAAACGATTAATACCGGGCGCAGTTGCTCGCTGTTGGACTTCGTCCAGTACACATCGCCGCGGAAGAACTCAGCCATGTCGGCCTACCATTCCTCGGCTTCGAAGCGGTCATCTTGAGTCGCGGTCGATTCCAGGACCCAAATCAAATTCCTCCAGACGCTGGCGTACCGTGTCCTCCTCACGCTTCAACTGAGCGTAGCCCTCGACGTCACAGCCTGTGCCCTGCAACTGTTTCACCCATTGATCGGCGATCTGGAATGGCTGGAGAAGCTCGCGCGCCGACTGCGCCACCACCTCAAACTGAGCGGACGGTTCAGTCAACAGGCCTTCGCGATGTGCTTCCCGCAGCGCTTCCTCGAGATGCGACAAGAAGCGAAACGCGTCGGGATCTTGGCGGACAAATGCTTCGCAATCCCGGCAGTTCGTCGTGTCACGATGAGCTGTCATGAGATCGAACTTGGCACCCTCATCGGCGATGCGATTGATCTTGCGCCGGGCGAGTTCGGTCGTAGTGTCGCTGGATGGCATGGCGAGAATCGCATCGTTCGGATACGTGGGAGGCCGAGATCGTCCAACGCGTGGGCTAGTTGTCACCGGAATCAAGCCCGCGCCTAAGCCGCCCTGCGGGCTGACAAAGTGCGCTTCAATCGGGCCGCGATTGGCTTTCCGTGAGACTACGGCTGCTGCGCCCGGGGGTCAATCGGGTTGGCACCACTCCGCGCTTCACCCAATCCATCCGCAACGCCCGCGAACCCCACCCTGGGAACTGTCGCCAAAGGGTGTTAAGTCATTATCCAGTAACACATTGTAATATCTCGGCCGACCTCCGTGCGGCCAACTGTGCGAACCGCCTGTGGCGGCCGCCTGCCGCAGGCACAAACCGCCTGTGGCGGGCAAGTTTACAAAGGGTCAGGGGTGGCGCGGGCTGGATTTGCTCTGGATGGCGGGGCCGGCGTAGCGTCTGCCGGCTGCGGCACAATCTGTGGCCAACTTGAATCCAATTCCCGCAGAGCCGGAATTTTTCCCGGAATGGGTGCCCCGCTGCGAAATCCCGTCTCGGCCGGAGGTCGTTCCGGCCAATCGTGGAGCTGTGGACTATGAACCATCGTCGGATTCTGCGCGTCGTCTCCGGCGTCGTGCTCTGGGGCACCGCCATCGCGGCAGGAACTGGCTGCGCCAGCATCAATTCGTACGTCACCAACGACGCCGGACAAGACCACTACCGGCAGGGGAACTACACGGTCGCCCGGAAAGAGTTCCTCAAAGCGGCGATGGCCAATCCCGACAACCCCCACTATACGTACAACACGGCGATGGCCATGTACCAGGACGGCGATGTCGAGGCCGCCGAGCGCGCGTTTCGGCGGGCTCTGGCCATCGATCCGGGCCATCAGCCCAGCTACGAGGGACTGGCGGAATTGCTGCGGTCGGACGGTCGCGAAGACGAAGCCCGCGAACTGGTCACCTCCTGGGCCGCCACGCAGCCGTACATTCCCGAATCGCAACTGGCACTGGCCGGTTTGCAGCGGGATGCGGGCGAACTGGACGCGGCAGAAGTCGCGCTGCGGCAGGCACTGGTCGCCAATCCGCGACACCCGTCGGTGATTGCGCAACTCGGTGAGATCTACGAAGAACGCGATCAGCCCGAACAGGCCATGGCGCTCTACAAACAGTCGCTGATGGTCAAGCCCTCCCAGCCGATGCTGAAAACGCGGTTGTCGGAACTGGAGGAATTGCACGGCCCCACGCTGTTGGCGGCCAGCCCGTTGTCGGGTGGTTTGCCAACAGGCGGCGGTCTGCCCGGAGGTGGCCCCCGCGCGACCGGAATGGGACTGACTCCGCAGGGGGGCGTTCCCTCCGGCAGCTATGGCCCTGGCTATGCTCCCGCCAATGCTGGTCTGCAGGGAACTCCTGGCGGCGTGCCATTTCCGATGGAAGCGCTCGCCCAAATCCCCGGACTCCCTCCGTCCCGCATTGGACTAACCCCCTACCCGCCGGCGGTTCCCGCGCAGGCGGCACCTGCCAGCGCTTATCCTCCGGGATACTCCGTTGCCAGCGGATCGGGCCGGTACTCGCCCGGAACAATTTCCCCAGCCGCACAGCCCATGGGCACACAGCCAATGAGCACGCCGTCGCCGGGGATGTCCCGCGTTCCGCCGGCGGCGAATTTGGCGTGGGGGGCTCCGGAGTCCGG
>JBGSIP010000946.1:0-2209 GCA_041742495.1 Planctomycetaceae bacterium | reverse complement strand
GCATGGTGCTCGACCCGCCGGTCGCCTCTGGCGAACATCGCGCGCTGCAAGTGCGGGCCTTGCGTCAGGGGTTGCAGTGGCCGCCACGCGGGGCAGAGGTCGAGCTACCGTTGCCGCACCTGCAAATTGAGGGTCAGGGGGTGGCGGAAGGAGAACTGGCTGTGGTCGGGTCGCCCCTGTTTCAAATTCGCCCACGCGATCTGCAAGGGCTCGATGCAGCGGCGCTGGGACTGGCGGGAGAACGACTCGGCTATCGTTACCAGGATGCCGCCTTCAGCGGCACGCTGGTTGTCGCCCGGCGTCCCGCGGATGTGAGCGTCGAAGCCGTCGAGCAATTGTCTGTGGGTGCCGATTCTCTGCAGTCGCAACTCAGCGCGGAACTGACGATCGACGGCGGTGGACTCGACGAACTGCTGGTCGAAGCCACCGGCACAGCGGCACCGTCGGTGGAGTTCCAGTTGACGCATCCCGACGTCGGGATTCTCGATCAACGCGCAGTCGCCGGTGCCACGCCTGCTCGCTGGCGCCTGCGTTTCGATCGACCGCTCACCGGAACGGCCCTGCTCACAGTCACCCTGCACGAACCACTCCCCCCAGCGGGAGCATTCACCGCGGTGCGCTGGCAGTTTCCGACCGCTCAGCGACAGGCAAGTTTTGTGCGGGTCACCGCGCGGCCCGATCACTGGTTGTCAGTGGTCACTAGTGATCGCCGTGGCAATCCCCTGTTGCCCGTCGACCCGGCCGACTTTCCTGCCACGCAAGTGCTGGCTCCCGGCCGGCTGGTGGGCCTGTATCGCGATGTCACCCCCGGCAGCCAGATCCGCCTCGAAGACGTGCCACTGACGGCGACCTCTGCGGTCGGGGCGATCGCTACACAGGCGCAATTGACAAGTTTGGTCGCCGCCGACGGACAAGTTCGCCATCAGGCCGATTTGTCGATTGTCGTTCCGACCGGACAACTGCTGATCGAATTGCCTGCCGAAGCCACGCTGCTGGCTGTGCAACTCGACGATCAACCGGTCCCCGTGCGCGCCGCACCCGCCGGCGTGATTGTCACATTTGAGACCGGCGACACACCCACAGCGGCCCGCCGATTGACCGTGATGTATGCCAGTGTGGCGGGCGGATCCGAGGCGGCTCCACAACTCTCGCGCAGCGCTCCGCGACTGGCGATGCTCGACGGACTGGGTCAGCCACACCCTGTCGCTGAACTCGCACGCACTTGGATGGTGGGCTATGGCGAAGAACTACTGCTGAGCCGCGCTGTCGGCCCCGATGCGATGGCCGTGGACGCTGATCGCTATGGACTGTGGTCCCGGATCACCGCCGTCTGGCATACGAAAAGTCCAGGGTACCTGGCGCTGCGCGGGCTGCTGGCACTGTTGTGCCTGGGCACCGTGGCGTTTTTGGCGCGGCGCATCCGGCAGTTTGTGGCTGCTCGGGAGATGTCGTCGGAGACGCTCCCCGGACTGGCCCTGCCCATCGCTGGTGTGGTGGTTGCTGCCGGGCTCACACTCGCCAGTCAGCTGACTTTCGATGTGAGAGCGAAGGCCCGTTCCGCCCCGGCCGCGACGCGGGAAGAGTTTGGCATCACGCAGCAGGAGTTTCAACGAGAGAGCGGGGGCGTGGGAAGCGATGAAGGCTTCCTGTGGGCCGAACCTCAGTCGTCAGTCAGTGCTCCCCAGCCAAAACCGGAGCTTGCAAAAATGCAGACTGAATCCAGCGATGCCCGGCAGACGGAAAGCGAGATTTGGTCCTTCGATGTGGCAGACAAGGTGAGCGATCGAAAGTTCGCTGCTCCCGGCGCTGAAGCGCCGCAGCAGGCAGGAGTTCTCATCACAGGCAAATCTGGGGCGGCAAAACAACAGGGGCAAATGTCGCTGGCCGCCCAATGGCATTTGCCGGCCGGCTTGCAGGTGCGTCGCTGGAATCAGTTGTCGCCTGTGACAGAGGAACCGTTGACACTGGCGTTCCGCGCGACCCGCAGTCTGCAGCGATTGATGACAGTGGTGGCGGTGCTGGCTGCGGTGGCCATCATCGCCCTGTGGTGGCTCGCTCCCCGCTGGCGGGCGTTGTTCCCTGCCTGTGTGGTGTTGTGGCCGGCGTGCTGCGGATGCTGGAACAGTTCCCTGCTCCTGGCGATGGGCGATGGCGTGTGGCTGGGGGGACTGGCGGGATTGGTCGTGGTCTCCATCAATGCCGCAGCAGC
>JBGSIP010000945.1:0-2220 GCA_041742495.1 Planctomycetaceae bacterium | reverse complement strand
TGCTCGTCGGCGCCGGGTTGTTGATCAAGAGCTTTTCGCGATTGCTCGAGGTCCATCCCGGCTTCCAGACCGAGGGGGTGTTGACGTTTCAAACCACCCTGACGGAGGGAACGTCGTCGCCCCAAAGAATCCAGTTCATCGAACAGATCGTCGAGCGGTTGAAGGCGCTGCCTGGTGTGCAGGCGGCCGCCGCCACGGATTCCCTGCCGCTCACACCCTTGGAGCGCATCACCCCGGCGGAAATCGAGGGTCGCCCCCCCATTGACTGGAGCACGGTGAAGCCGGGACAGGTGAAGGCCGCCTCGAGGCCGACCGTCACCCTCGATTACTTCAAGGCGATGGGCATTCCGGTGAAGGCCGGACGCGCGTTCACGGCGCAGGATGCGCACCCCGGTGCGGGAGTGGTGATCGTCAACCAAGCGTTCGAGAAACATCACTTCCCGGGCGAAAGCGCGGTCGGTAAACGAATCCACCTGCTGGGGTCGAGTGCGGAGGCGCCGTGGGTGACCGTGGTGGGGGTCGTCAGCGATGTGCGGCAGAACGGATTGGCGGGAGAGGCCATGCTGGAGGTGTACAGCCCGCGGTTGGAGGACGTGGGGGGCGCGCTGAGCTTCGTCCTCCGCGCCACCGGCGAGTCGGCCCGTCTGATCTCCGCCGTGCGGGCAGTGGTGGCGGAGGTGGACCCGAACCAACCGCTCCACAACGTCATGACAATGGAGCAGCGTCTGGCGACTACCACCACCTCGCGGCGACTCAACACGGTCTTGCTGGGCAGCTTTGCGGGGTTGGCGCTCGTGCTCGCCGCCGTGGGTATCTACGGCGTGATGTCGTATGCGGTGACGCAACGCCGGCGCGAGATCGGCGTGCGAATGGCGTTGGGCGCGCAACGGAGTGAGATGCTGTGGCTCATTATCCACGGCGGGTTGCGGCTGACCCTGATGGGGGTTCTGGTCGGGCTCATCGGGGCGTTTGTGCTGACGCGATATCTCTCAAGCCTGCTTTACGCCGTCAGCGCAACCGATCCCTGGACGTTTCTCACCGTCGCGGTGGCGCTGACGGGAGTCGCCGTGCTGGCCAGTTGGCTGCCCGCCCGCCGTGCTGCAACGGTCGATCCCATGGTCGCCCTGCGGACGGAGTGACCGAGAGGCACCCGTCGCCTTGGGTCGGTTTGAAGCCTGCAACGGGGTCAGTCGCGACCTCCGATCCTCTCACCGTCAACGAAGCGTTCCGCGCACCGATCGCATCGGGAAAACCGCGTCGCCTGCCGGGCGTTGCGATCCGCGACCAACCCTGTCCAGGATGTATTCCGCGAGCCGCTTTTGATTCTCCGCGCGTGTGAATATCTGCAGATGACCATAGCCCTCGTAACGCCACAAATCCTGGGGTCCTGATGCTGCGGCGAACAAACGCTCAGCTGTCGCCTCGGCGACGTGCCAAAGGCCACGTGACGAGCAATACAAGCAGGGCACCGTAAGCGGCCCAGATGGAAGCGATGACACATATGCTAATGGTATCATTGCCGATCGAATACAGAATCGGGTCCATGTAATGCGTGGCAAGGAAACCAGATTTCCCGCTGAAGTTGGGCCACTCGAGCGCGTGGCCGAGAAGCACAGCACCTGCCCCCAGCGCAGCTCCGTAGACGAGCCTGACAGTAAGTGAAGGCGTCTTCTTCAGAAAGCGGAGTCCTCCGTGCGTGGTTCCGCTGAACGTCACGCACCGTTGGGCTGGCGTCGACGACTCGCGATTTGAATCCGACCCGGCCGCTGGGTCCATTGCATGCGATTGCTCGGCGGGACGCCACCACGTGTCGCCATCTTTGCTTTGCAGGACTGCGTTGATCGGAAGTTGGTACGCGATCATCAGGCAGACGGCCACATCTCCGCCGCATGCGACCGAGTTCAAGATCGAGAAAATCGCGAGCAATGGCGAGCGTAGCAGACCAATGTAGGATGCGATCAGCGGCGCGACAGAGAGGACAATCAACGGAGCAAGTGCTACCACAATCAGGCGACTATGTGAGACTGGGCCCGAATGATATGCATACGGAAGCAGCCTGCTTGGCCATACGCCAAATACCGTTGCCGATGTCGATCCACAGTACGGAAACGCGAGAACGTGGATGAGCTCGTGGGTGACGACCAGAACGATGAGGAACACGGCAATCACAACAACAATGATCACTGGAAACAGAACCGCCGACCAAGAACCGCGACCCAT
>JBGSIP010000944.1:0-2186 GCA_041742495.1 Planctomycetaceae bacterium | reverse complement strand
CCAGATCCATGCCAGCATCAATGGCCTTCTGAAGAGCCTCGGATGTGGGCAGGATGCCCAGCATTTCTCCATTCTGATCCACTACGCGGATCGGCGTAATCCGAATCTGCTCGTTCAGGCGATGCGTCGCTTCGATGGTTGCTGTCTCCACATGTCCAAGGCACCCGCTTTCCAGCCGTTTCCCCTGAAACGGCAGACGCAACGATGCCCAGACCGTGGGATCGCTGTTCCCGGGGCGGAACCTCGCCGAGTGCGAAAATTGCAATAACTCCGCCCTGTGATTTACTTAACGACGAAAGCCGCTTTCGTCAAGAAGCGGCGGGAGCCCGAACAGCCTGAATCACGCGATTCCTGCCCGTGGCCATCATTCCGCCTGTCGCCCGTGTGACCACGCGGAAACCACTCACTTCATCATTCCTTTTTACCCGCGCGGGCAGCCTTGGTCGGATTGGCCCGGGCCATCGCGAACGCAGCGGCGTCCTCGGGCCCCAGGCGCTCGGCAATGAAATCCTCCGAGTGTTTGATTTTGCCGGTGATCTCGACAGCCTTACGCCCTTTCCACGTACCGGGCTTGGCCGTGAAGACTGGCCGCCCCTCCACATGCACTTCGACACCGTGGGCCTGATCACGTTCGGTCACGATCACATCGCCCACATTGAGATTGATCAATTCGCCAGCGCGCAACTCCGTGGAGGCCATGCTGACGACCAGTTCCACCTTGGCAACCTGCAGCCCGGTCTCCAGAAAGGCCCGCTGCGTCTTGTCGAGTGTCTTCTTGGTGTACGTCGTCCAGGAGTCCGACGAGAGCTTGCCCGCCAGAGGCTCGATGGTATTGAACGGGATGCACAGATTCACAATCCCGCGAATCTCACCCAGCATGATCTCAAAGCTGATCAGCACGGTCACTTCGTTGGGGGGCACAATCTGCACCAGTTGCGGATTGCTCTCGATCTGCGCGATCCGCAGTTTCAAGTCGCAAATGTTCTGCCAGGCATTCTCCAGACTGCGCATGGCCAATTCGGTGATGCGCGTGATCAGCTTCTGTTCAATCTCGGTGATCGGCCGACCGGGCATCGACTGCCCCGCCGTTTTGCCGCCGCCGAGCAACCGGTCAAGAATCGGAAACACGATCGACGGATTCAGGTCGAGAATCAGGTGCCCTTCGAGCCCCTTGCTCTCCAGCAGATTGAAGCAGGTGGGGTTTTCGAGGCTGAAGACGAACTCGCTGTACGTCAACTGGTCCACGCTGATCAGCTTCACTTCCACGATCGATCGCAACAGACCGCTGAGCGATGCCCCGAACTCGCGCGAGAAGCCCTCGTGCAGCGCCTGGAAGGCGCGCATCTGATCTTTACTGACCCGCTCGGGCCGCTTGAAGTCGTATACGCTGATCTGATTGCCATAGCTGCTGCGCTGTTGCGCAACGGGCTTGGGAGCCGAACTGGCGCTGGGTTCCAGCGCCGTCAGCAGCGATTCCACTTCACTTTGCGAAAGCACTTCGGCCATGCTGGCATCCTTGCCACAGGGACCCGCCCGACAGATCACCGTCCGCCGAAAACCAAACGCCGCCAACCCTCTCACCGCCCGGCGTCAATGACGCAGACAAACCGCCGTCGTGCGCGCCGCTCAACAAACGGCTCAGCGGCGCTCGCCCGAAATTTGTGAGACATCACACCGGGGGGACGATCGCCGCGGTGCTCGCGATCAGGTTTGTCGCACTTGTCCGGAGCCGTGCACCACGTATTTATAGCTGGTCAATTCATGCAGGCCGCAGGGGCCGCGGGCATGCAACTTGTCTGTACTGATCCCGATTTCAGCCCCTTTGCCAAACTCGCCACCATCGTTAAAGCGGGTACTCGCATTGATCATCACCGCGGCCGAATCCACCGCCGTGGTGAATTGCTGGGCCGCCAGCAAGTCGTTGGTGACGATGGTTTCGGTGTGCTGTGAGCTGTACTGCTCAATATGGGCCAGCGCTGCCGCAATGTTGTCCACAACCTTTACCGACATCTTCAGAGCCAGATATTCCGTCGCAAAGTCTTCATCGCTAGCGGGGACGGCCTGCGGAACCAAAGCGCACGTCCGTTTGCAGCCGCGCAATTCAACCCCCCGCTCCAGGAGCGCCGCCGCCAGTCGCGGCAGCATCGTGGGAGCCACCGCCGCGTCGACCAGCAGGCATTCGGCGG
>JBGSIP010000943.1:0-6531 GCA_041742495.1 Planctomycetaceae bacterium | reverse complement strand
GCGCTGGTGCTGCCGCTGCGCGAGGCGTTCTCGGCGGTGTTCTTTGTGTCGCTGGGCCTGCTCGTCGACCTGTCGCTGATCGCCAAGGCCCCGGTCACCCTGGTCGCTGGGTTGGCCATTCTGCTCATCTGGAAAGCGGTCGCCGGGACGCTGGCTTTTCGTCTGGCGGGACTCGATTGGCAGCGTGCCGTGGGGGCGGGGGTTGGCTTGGCCCATGTCGGCGAGTTTGCGTTCGTGATCCTGATTCTGGCCGGTTCGACAGGGGTACTCTCCGACACGGACCAACAACTCCTCGTCTCCATCGCCGGGGCGTCACTGATGGTCAGTCCGCTGCTGATGAACTGGGGCCTCTCGTGTCCGACGATCGAAGCCTCGGGAACCGAGCCAGATCAGGAGCAAGATTCCAGTTGGCAGGGTCTCGCCGGATTGAAGCACGCCATTGTGATTGGCCTGGGGCCAGTCGGTCGCACCGTGGTCAACCGGCTGGAAATTCTGGGTTACGACGTCTGCGTCATCGATCAAAGCCCCATCAACCTGCAGCCGTATGCCCAACAGGGTTTTCGGGTGGTCGTCGGATCGGCGCAACAGCCGGAGATCCTGCGGGCGGCACAGGTCCGCGACACTTCACTGGTGGTGGTCTGCGTGCCGCATGATGAAGCAGCGCTGGCCATTGCTCGCGTGGTCCGCGAACTGGCTCCCGCCACCACGATTCTCGTGCGCTGCCGCTATCAGCACACCGAGCAGATTCTCAAACAGGCGGGGGTGCGCCATGTGGTCAGCGAAGAGTCTCAGGCCGCCGCTGCTTTTCTGCGTCTGCTGGATACTCTGCCTTCCAGCCATCGCCAGTCCTGAGGACTCGGAGAACCCGGACATGGTCCCGCTGGCGGGCAACTGGAATCTGCCTACCTATACGCTCGGAGGCAAGCAGTTTTGGGGTGATGTGCAGAACCGCAGCGGATGGCGCATTCAGCACAATGTCATCACGGGTCACTTTCGGCTGGTTGATTCGCGGGATATCCGCCGCGCGTGGGGGACGCAAATCGCCTGCGAGACAGAACTCGATTCGCTATTCCCCAGCCAGCCCGATGCCGACGGCCGCCGGACCGCGGTGGTGGTCGTGCACGGGATTGTGCGATCGTCGAAATCCTTTGCGGCCATGAAACAGCCCCTTGAGCAGGCGGGCTACCTCGTGCTGGATTTTGACTATCCCAGCACGCAAGTCAGTGTGACCGGCAGTGCGAATTACTTGCGGGGGGTGATCGCAAAGATCGAGCACGTGGACACGATCCACTTCGTCACTCACAGCATGGGGGGGCTGTTGGTGCGGGCCTATCTGGCGGCCGAAGATCGCGATCCCCGCTGCGGGCGGGTGGTGATGCTGGGGACTCCCAATCACGGTGCGGCAATGGCCACAACCATGCGCGGCAACTGGCTGTACCGCTTCATCTACGGGCCTGCCGGACAGGAACTGCCTGGCGTCGCGAATGCGTTTCTTGAGTCCTTGCCTGCCCCGCCGGGAGAGTTTGCGATCATTGCCGGTGCCAGCGGCACGGAGCAGGGCTGGAATCCGTTGCTGACAGGCGATGACGACGGCACGGTGCGCGTCGAGGAGACTCGGCTGGCCGGTGCCGCCGACTTCATGACGGTTCCCTGTCTGCATTCGTGGCTGATGTCTGATCCGACGGTCATCGACGCGACCATCCGCTTTCTCGATCAGGGGGTGTTGCGCCCCAGCGGCATGACGGAACCGATTCTTGCGGCACCTGTGACGCCGACAGATTTCGTGGTCCCGCCGAAGGCTCCTTGAGAATGGGACGTGCCCGGCCGACGGGGGAATTTGTCGAAACACGTGGGTGAACCCGTGGGTGCCCCCGGGGGTGGTCGGGTTTGGCGCGGTCTGCAACTTCCGACCCTGACGCGACAAACGAGCTTGCCCGCAGATTGACGTAGGGCAGTGGACGACTAAAATCGACTTCTTACGGCACCGTCCGTTCCGGCACCTGCCTGCCGCGAGAAGAAGAATCGCGAACGGTCCCCGACTGTGAGCAGCCGTCCTTCGCCGCGGGGCAGTTCCGTCACGGAGCACAGCCGGGAGGGTTCCCTTTTTGGGTGGCCGTGCCGGTGGCTTGGCGGTGATTGCGCAACCTAATGAAGTCCACTGTTTTGCCGCGGGGCAAGTCACAGTCACACGCGTAAGATTCAGTCGCTGGTCCCGCCCGTTGACTGATGTTCGAGCGATGTGCGGCGGGGCGGGGGGAGTCCCCCCCGGACACTTTGCGACCGCTGGCTGGTCATTGAGAGTTTCTCCCGGACGATTGAGTCGAATCAAAGGAGCGTCGGTGCAAGTTCAGATCGCCTGTCGGCACGGAAGTATCTCCGAATCTCTCCGCGAGCATGTCCTGCAGAAATCTGAAAAGCTGCTGACCTATTTTGAGCGGGTGACGGCGATCGAAGTGACCTTCGACTTCCAGGGGGAGCGGGTCCGGGTCGAAATGCTGGTCGATGCCGAGCACAAGCACAATTTTGTGTCGCACGACGAGGGCGAAGACGCCTACACCATGTATGACAGCGTGCTGCAAAAGATGGAGCAGCAAATTCGGAAGTACAAGGAAAAGGTCCAGGACCACCGGCGAGATCGCCCAATGGGCGAATTGACCCGGTCGGACGAGGCGGGCGCGGAAGATTCGGCAGCCAATTGAGGGCTGCTGCCACGCCGGGTGGCTGGTCGCGCCGCCAGCTGGCTGGTACAAGCTGCGTGAGCAGATGCCGGTGGTTCTGAAGCGAGTGCGATCCTCGATCGGAACAAAAAGCCAGCAGGTGCCCTGCCGGACATGCAGTGAGGCGGCGGTAGTTGGTCCGCCGGTGGTCCGGCCAGCGGCCGACGACTGGTGATGGACGAGACCTCCGGCGATCGACAAAACTTCCGGCTAGCGACCAAACGTAAACGTGTTCAAGGACCGTATAACGCTGTGGGTATTGCCTGCGGCCAAGACGGGATGTCCTCAGCAGGTATCCGAGGTGTGTCATGAAGTTGCTGGATTTTGTGGTTCCCGATGCCGTCCTGGCAGGTTTGGAGGCGGGGACCAAGGAGGACGCCATCAGGAAGATGGTCGCCTCGATTCGGGCTGCGGGACGAATCAATGCCGACGGTGAGGAGAGCCTGGTCAAGGCGATCCTCAAGCGGGAAGAACTGGGGTCGACCGGGATCGGAAACGGCGTGGCGGTGCCACACACGAAGCACCCGTCGGTTGACTCTTTAATGGGCACTGTTGCTATTGCAAATAACGGTGTAGACTTTGCGAGCCTGGACGGAGAGGATGTGTTCATCCTCTTTCTGCTCATTAGTCCACCTGATCGGCCTGGGGAGCACTTGCGAGCCCTCGAAACGATCTCCGGACACCTCAGAAATCAGGATTTCTGCAATTTTCTGAAGCAGGCCAAGACGCGTGACGAAGTGGTTGATTTGTTGAAAGAGGCGGACGACAACCAGATTTGAACCAGCTTTTGCACATCCGGCATGGAAAGTGCCCTGTTTACGGGCAGGCTTCTAGTCGGTTTGGCATGATGCTGCCGGGCTGGTTGCTGTTGCCTCTGTCCCGGAAAACACCTCGCTGTGGCCAGTATGGATTCCATCACCGTTGTGGAGCAGGAAGTTGTCGTCATTGGCGCCAACGGCCTGCATCTTGTCCCCTGCTCCCGCATTGTGGAGGCGGTTCGCCGCTTCGATGGGGAAGTTCGCTTGCGCAGCGAGCAGGGTCGCAGTGCCGACTGCAAGGCCATTTTCGAGCTGATGGGTCTGGGGGCCGAACAAGGAACCCGCCTGGTGATCGAGGCCCGGGGTCGGATGGCCCCGGAAATCGTCGACCGACTGGTCAGAATGTTTGAGTCGGGTTTTGAAGCGGCAGACTGATGTCGTAGGTCTGTGCGCGACCCGGCAGGGACCGTCTTGTTGTGCCTCCCGGGTCGTTTGCCCGCTGGCGGCTTTCTTGCTGCCAAGGGGATGTGGAGTGGGCACGCAGACAGGTATCGTCTCGCCCGGGTGGGTGAGGGCATGCTGATCAAACGTGGGATCGCCGTATCACCCGGGGTCGTCATCGGCCCGGCGCTGGTGTTTGGCTCGGAAGATTTCCGGATTCCTTACCGCACTGTCGACCCGCAGTGTATCGACGAAGAACTTTCGCGGCTGGAGCGGGGCCTGGCTGAGGTGGCCGAAGAAATTCGGCAGTCCGAGCTCTCTGCCGCCGAACAGATTGGCAAGCAATACGCTGCCATCTTCGCCGCCCACCTGCACATGATCGAAGACGCCAGCCTCATTGCCAGTATTCAACGGCTGATTCGCGAAGATTGTTTCTCGGCCGAGTTTGCCAGTAGTCGCGTGCTGCGCGGTTTTGCCCGGCAGTTCCAGGAGATCAAGAACCCCTATTTTGCCGAGCGGGCGGTCGATATTTTCGATCTGGAGAAGCGACTGCTGCGACATCTGCTGGGTGAGCGCCGTGAGGATCTGGCCAACCTCACCGCCCCCGTGCTGGTGCTGGCGCACAACCTGACTCCGAGCGAAACCGCCGGCCTGGATCGCCGGTTTGTGCTGGGATTTGCGACGGAGATTGGTGGTCATACCAGTCATACCGCGATTCTTGCCGGGGCGTTGGAGATACCGGCGGTGGTGGGGCTGGGTTCTTTTTTGTCTGACGTTTCGGGTGGCGAAACGGTCATCATCGACGGAAATCGCGGCCAGATGATCGTTGATCCAGACGAAGAGACTCTCGCTTCCTACCGCGATTCCGAAGCCCGGATGCGGTCCGTGGCGGCGCGCATGGAGTCGTACTCCCAGGTGCGAGCCGAGACGCAGGACGGAGTCCGGATTCAATTGATGGGGAATGTCGAATTCCCTGAAGAAGCCGAACTGTGCCAGCAGCGCGGAGCGGACGGCATTGGCCTGTATCGCACGGAATTCCTGTATTTGGGGCAGGAAGTCTCCCCCACGGAAGAGGATCATTACGACGCCTATCGCCGCGTGATTGGTGCCGTGGGCCAACAGCCGGTCATCATCCGGACGCTCGACGTGGGGGCGGACAAAATTCCGGGTGCCAAGACCGGAGTGTATGCGCCGGAATGCAACTCCGTGCTGGGGTTGCGCAGCATTCGGCTGAGCCTGCACGACGTGGAGCTGTTCCGGGTGCAGCTGCGGGCCATTTTGCGGGCGGCCAAGGGGGCCAATGTCAGCATCATGTTCCCGATGGTGACGACGCTGCTGGAGTTCCGACAGGCCCGGTTGTTTGTCCGGGAGGTCATGGAAGATCTCGAAGAGCAAGGGACTCCCTTCAACCGGGACGTTGCCATCGGTATGATGGTGGAAGTTCCGGCGGCGGCAGTCATGGCGGATGCCTTTGCCCGGGAGGTCGACTTTTTCTCGATCGGCACCAACGACCTGATCCAGTATACCATGGCCGCGGATCGTTCTGATCCCGCGGTGGCCAAGTGGTTCAGTTCGGGAGATCCGGCCATCATCCGCCTGCTGAAGCGGGTGATCGACTGTGCCAACCAGGCACAAAAGCCAGTTTCTGTGTGCGGGCAGATGAGTTCCGACCCGAAGTATCTGCCGCTGCTGCTGGGACTCGGTTTGCGGCAACTCAGCGTGCCTCCCCAGGCAATCCCGATTATCAAACAGTTGTTGTGCAGCCTGACCATTCGCCAGGCCGAGGAAATCGCGGCCCAGGTGCTGGAAATGGATACGGCCACGAGTATTGAGTTTTTTCTGCGGGGTGAGTTGAACAAGATTTGCCCCGAAGCCAATCGCTAAGCGGACGGAGACGACAGCTCAGACACATGCCAGCAGGCCGGCTCGGGACTTTCCGTCATTCCGGCTTCTGCGGGTTGACTGCGGGCGACAGAGAGGCTGCGGCCGGGAAACAAGCCCGGTTCTGCCAGGCATTCTGGCGGCAGCAGGTTCTCTGGAGGGTGCGCGACAGCGTGTCACGTTTGCCTGTTGTCTGGCGGCGGTGACCATTCACAAACACATCAGTCAAGGGGCCAAGCCGCGGGTGCTGTACCAGCACCAGGGTCTGGTCCATTCATCACACACGCTGTCGGCTGTTTCGAAAGTTCGGAACCGGTCGGCAGACTGCAACCAAGTTTGGGACACACACCACCAGGAAGAGGGTTGTGGATGGGCTGTGGAGCCGAAGTCACGAGTTTGAACGCTGCCGTCAACAGACCACAGGCCTGCCGTGTTGGCACCGCCGTGGCCGACGTGTCGCGGAATTTTCGTGCAGATGGCACTCCATCAGTCCACGCATCGCGGACCAGAGACCGCTTGAATGTCCGGCCGCCGACACAGTCTGACTGTGCGGCAACGCGTCGGAGTTCAGCCAGCGGCATCGGGCGACTTGTTGAAGTTGTCTCGCCGCGCGGTTCTGCATCCACCGTGACTGGCGAGTCTTTCGCTGGTGCAGGTGGCTCTGCACTGCCTGCGACCGGGCTCCGATTGTCACCGCGTCGCCGCCTCGCAGCGGCGCTGCTCCGTTGGCAGCG
>JBGSIP010000942.1:0-1941 GCA_041742495.1 Planctomycetaceae bacterium | reverse complement strand
ACCATCGCTGCGGACTCCCCGTGGACGTTTTATCCAGGAGTCAGCTATCGCAATCTGGCCGCCTTTCGCCCTCAGGGGGCCCCGGCTCCGTTTGCCCGTTCGCTGCTGACGACGCCCCCGCATGACATCACCGGAAAACCGATCGCCGGATTCCTGCCGCAGGGCCCAGGGGCAGACGAACTGCTGGCCTGGATGGCGCGCAGCCGGGAAATGTTTGCCGATCATCCGGCCAACGTGGCGCGGTTGAATGCCGGCAAGCTGCCCGCCACACAGGTGTGGTTGTGGGGCCTGGGGCAGCGTCCGGCACTCACTCCGTTTCGCGATCTGCATGGCGTACAAGGGGCCGTGATCACGGCTGTCGACCTGCTTCGCGGGATTGGTCGGCTGATCGGCTGGAATGTGATCGAAGTCCCGGGCGCGACTGGCTATCTCGACACCGACTACGCCGCGAAAGGGAAGTACGCCATCGAAGCACTGCGGTCGGGGGTCGACTTCGTCGTGGTCCACGTGGAAGCCACTGACGAAGCGGCCCACGAAGGGGATGCGGCAGCGAAGGTGAAGGCACTCGAACGCATTGACGCAGACATCGTCGGACCGATCTGGCAGGCGCTGACTGACATGGGGCCGGCCCGCATGCTGATTTGCCCAGACCATCCGACGTTCTTACGCACGCGGACGCACTCTCATGGCGATGTGCCGTTTGCGATGGCCGGGACGGGTGTGCGGCCCGCCGGTGTGGCGACGTATGATGAATTCAGCGCCCAGAGTGGCCCACGGCTGGCCGAGGGTCACCGGTTGATGGCGGAGTTTATTGGCGCGGCATTTTCGGCATGACGAGTGGGCGGGCACCGAGTCCGCCCGACAGCGAGCAAGGTAGCGCACACACATGGCGGGCAATTCGTTTGGTCAGGCATTCCGCATTACGACCGCTGGCGAGAGTCACGGGCCAGGGAATGTCGTGATCATCGATGGCGTCCCCGCGGGCATTCTGCTGTCGGAAGCTGATCTGCAGGTCGATCTGGACCGTCGCCGACCCGGTCAAAGCAAAATCGTGACGCAGCGCCAAGAGGCCGATCGACCGGAGATCATCGCCGGAGTGTTCAACGGCCGCACGACAGGCACCGCACTGGCGATTCTGATTCGCAATGAGGATCAGCGGAGCAAGGACTACGGCAACATTGCGGCGACCTACCGGCCCGGACATGCAGACTTCACCTTCGATGCCAAGTACGGCTTTCGCGATTATCGCGGCGGCGGGCGCAGCAGCGCGCGAGAAACGACGGCCCGTGTGGCCGCGGGGGTGGTGGCCAAGAAGATCATCGCCGAACTCTGCGGCGGGCGGGTTGTCGGTTATGTGTCGCAAGTCGGCGACGTGGTGGCCGACGTGCGCGACCCCGCGGGCGTGACGTTGGAACAGGTGGAACGTCTGCCGGGGGGCGAACCGAACATTGTGCGCTGCCCCGATGCATCGGCCGCCGCGAGAATGGTGGCGCTGATCGATGCACTCAGAAAAGATCAGGACTCCATCGGCGGAGCCGCCACGATTGTCGCTGCCGGTTTGCCGGCGGGGCTGGGCGAGCCCGTGTTTGACAAGCTGAAGGCTGACCTCGCCAAGGCGCTGTTCAGCCTGCCGGCCGTGCTGGGGGTGGAATATGGCATTGGTTTTGGCTGCGCCACCTTGCGAGGGAGCCAGAACAATGACGAGTTCATCCTGCAACCGGACGCGGCCAGTGGTGTCGGCACGCGGACCAACCGGCATGGAGGCATGCTGGGGGGGATCAGTTCTGGGGAGCCAATCATTCTGCGGGCGGCGGTCAAGCCCACCAGTTCCCTGCCCCGACCGCAATCAACGGTCACGCGCGATGGCGCAGAGACAACCGTCCAGACACGTGGCCGGCACGACCCGTGCCTGCTGCCCCGATTTGTGCCGATGGCCGAAGC
>JBGSIP010000941.1:0-2621 GCA_041742495.1 Planctomycetaceae bacterium | reverse complement strand
CACCGGCAGGGAGGCATCGCCTCCTCGCCGTGCCCGCCACAACCACACCATAAGTGCCGCAGCAACCACAGCGGCGGTGGCCAAAGGCACCGCGTGCACTGGCTCGGCCAACCAGTGCCACCAGTGATCTTCCAAAGCGGGATGACCGTGACCGGGATGCGCCAACAGTGCGAGATCCCGCAGAGCATGCGCACCTGGAAGCAAGGGGGCAAAGTCTTCGCGAACGGGCAGTGCCGTCAGCGTGGCAGCCGCTGGCGTCGTCAGCATTACAGACCCAGCCATGGCAGCGATGCTCCTGCTTTGGGCAACCGCACCAGTTGCACGCCGGTCACGTTTTCGTGCTGGCGAACTTCGTCCAGGGCGGCGTCCGTCGGTTCGTTGTCAGTATTGAGAACGGCCACAGTGTCACCGCCGGGCAGATTGCCTTCGCGGCCCAGCGCCATCTGGGCGATGTTCACACTGTGCTTGCCAAACGTCGTCCCGACCGCGCCGATGAGTCCCGGGACATCCTTGTGGCGATAGATGACCAGATTGCCGTCCAGCCAGGCGTCGAGGTGCCGCCCGTTGAGCCGAACCAGACGCAGATACTGGTTGCCAAACATGGTCCCCGATGCCGAACGCTCGCCGGCGTCGGTCGAAACGCGGGCCGTGATCATGGTGGCAAAATCGCCCGCTTCGCGGCTGCTGGTTTCGACAATCCGCACGCCACGTTCTTCGGCCAGCACCGACGAATTGACAATGTTGATGCGATCACCCAGCGCCTGCGAGAGCAGACCGCAGGTAAAGGCGGAAGTCATCAGTTTGACCGGCCGCGTCGCGACGTCGCCGCGGTACTCGATTTCGGCACTGCGAATGCCAGCATCGTGCGACAACTGGCCCAGCAGCAAGCCAAGCCGATGTGCGAGGTCGATGTATTTCTTGATGCCCTGCATTTCTGAAGCAGACACCGGTGCCATGTTCACTGCGTGACGGACTTCGTTGCGGGTGAGGAAACCGACCATGATTTCCGCCGCTTCCAGCGCCACAAGTTCCTGGGCTTCATCGGTCGAGGCCCCCAGGTGCGGTGTGCAGAGCATGCCCGGCAGCGCTGCCAGCGAAAAATCCTTGGGCGGTTCATCGTTAAAGACGTCCAGGGCAGCGCCCGCCACGTGGCCAGACTTGAGCGCCGCGGCGAGGTCGGCCTCGCTCACAATGCCCCCGCGTGCACAATTGATAATGCGCACGCCCTTGGGCATGCGGGCGATGCGTTCAGCGTTGATGAGGTCGCGAGTTTCGTCGGACAGCGGTGTGTGCACCGTGACGATGTCGCACTTCTTGATCAGCTCGTCGACATCGCGGAACAGTTCGATCCCGTGTTCCTTGGCGCGGTCGGACGAAATGAACGGGTCGTAGCCGCGGACCTTCATTTCCAGTCCAATGGCCCGCTGAGCCACAGCCAGTCCCACGCGTCCCAGCCCGATGATGGCCAGCGTCTTGCCGGCAAGCTGGGTGCCAGTGAACAGCTTGCGCTCCCACTTACCCGACCGCATGCTGGCGTCGGCGGGAGCAATGTTGCGGCACAGGGCCATCATCATCGCAATGGTGTGTTCGGCCGTGCTGATGGTGTTGCCCGCGGGGGTGTTCATCACCACGATGCCCTGCCGCGTGGCGGCCGGCAGATCGACATTGTCGACTCCCACGCCGGCGCGGACCACAGCCTTGAGTCGCTTTTGCCCTTCCAGCGTGTCCGCCTTCAGCTTGGTGCCGCTGCGAATCACAATGCCGTCGAAATCCTGCAGCATCTCTTTGAGCTCGCCCGGCTGCATGTCCTTGGCGTCTTTGAAGACGACGACAAGATCGGGAGAGGCTTCCAGAATCTGCATTCCGGCAGCGGACAGCGGGTCGGACACAAGCACTCGAAACATCTTTGGAACTCCCGGTTCCGGGCATTTTCCCGGACACATGGGCTGGACGAGCGAGCGGAAAGACTGGATCGCGCGCAACACGCGCGCCGACAGTCGTCCCGCGTTGTCATGCACTCACGCGCGGGACCGGTATTCTTTCGCATCGATCACGGTCAGCAACGTCGTCGTGCCAGCAGTCAAGTCGTTGGATCGAAGCCATAGCATAGACGCGGCGACACCCGCGCCAAGCGTCGACCCACACACCGCGACGTAATGTCCGGCTTGCCACGTATCATCCCGCGGCGGAATTCGGTTCGCCCGCCTGCCACGCTCAAAAAGCGGGGACCGTCAGCACGCCGGGCGTCGCAACCTGCTGCGGACGCGACATTTGCGCCGGAGCTGGCGTCGGCCGACCGAGTTGCACGGCCGGTTCTGGCACTGGGGGTACCGAATAACTGGCAGGCTGGATCATCGTCCCGCCGACACCTGGTGGCAGGCCGCTCCTCACCGGCCAGCCCGAACTGGGCGTTGGCGGATAAGGCGAACGAGCGTACGCCGGCTGACCATACGCAGACTGGGCAAACGGGGCCGGAGCCTGGGTTTGGGCGAAAGACGATTGAGGATACGGAGACGGCGTATAAGGAGATGGGGCCACCGGCAGACCATTCAGCCCCGGCCTGCCGTTGGGGGCCACGGCCAGAGCGCCACGCGGAGCAAAATATCCCGGCGGGGCCGCGG
>JBGSIP010000940.1:0-6174 GCA_041742495.1 Planctomycetaceae bacterium | reverse complement strand
GGCGATGTCCTTGGCCGACAGAATCGGTGGCACGTCGAGCGGCCATTCGATGGCGAGCTCACGGTCATCGTAGCGGAGCGAACGCTCCGCCGCGGGCGTGTAGTAGTCCGAACACTTGTAGCAGACTCCCGCAGATTCACTCAGCACATAGAACCCATGCGCAAAGTCGCGGGGCACATACATCTGGCGGGCATTGTCGGCCGAGAGCCGGGTCCCAAACCATCGCCGATAGGTGGGGGAGTCCCGCCGCAGATCGACGCACACGTCGAAAATCTCGCCCCATACGCACCAGATGAGCTTGGCCTGCGGCCGGCCCAACTGGTAGTGCAGCCCCCGCAAGGTGCCTCGCTGCGAGACGGAAAAGTTGTCCTGCACAAACAGATCGCAAATGCCGGCGGCCGCGTAACGTTCGGTCTGCCAAGTCTCCAGAAACCGTCCCCGCTGGTCGCCAAACACACGAGGTTGGAGCACAACACAGCCTGCCAGCGGGGTCGGTTCGACATCCATGTCCGAGTACCTTCAATGAAATGACAGCCAAGCGGAATTGCTGGTCCGCAAAAAAACATGCTCGCGCCAGCGGACTTTCAAACGCGCAGCGCTTCAGCCTGTTGGCCAAGAATGCTGGCAAACCGCTGGCGGACAGGTTCTACAAACCCGGCAATGAAGGCATCGACCTGTTCGGGTGCGCGGCCCACATACTTGCGGGCGTCGAGTGCGCCGGTGAGATCGACGGCGTGAAAGGCGCCATCCTGTTGCAGTCGGCCAATGAGGTCATTGCTGGCCCCCAGTTCCTTGACCTGCCGGCCCGCCTCCTGACTGTGAACCCGGATGCGCTCGTGGAGATCCTGCCGATCTCCCCCGGCCTGCACCCCGGCCATCAGAATTTCTTCCGTGGCCATAAACGGGAGTTCCTCGCTGAGGTTGCGCGCAATCACCTGCGGATAGACCACCAGCCCTTCGGCCACGTTGCGATAGATCGACAGAACCGCATCCACGGCAAGAAACGACTGGGGCAGCGACAGACGCCGATTGGCACTGTCATCCAGCGTGCGCTCCATCCACTGCGTGGCCGCGGTGTGGTCACCATTGGCGGCCAGCGACATGGCAAAGCGGGCCAGCGCACAGATGCGTTCGCACCGCATGGGGTTGCGCTTGTACGCCATGGCCGAGGAACCGATCTGGTTCTTTTCAAACGGTTCTTCCAGTTCCTTGCGATGCTGGGCAATGCGCAGATCGGTGGCGAATTTGTGAGCGGATTGCGCAATCCCGCTGAGCGTCGCCAGCACGAAGGCATCGACCTTGCGGGAGTAGGTCTGTCCGGTCACCGGGTACGACTCCGGAAAGTCGAGCTTCGCGCAGACGAGCCGATCGAGCTCTTCCACCTTTTGATGGTCGCCGCGGAACAGCGTCAGGAACGTCGCTTGTGTACCCGTGGTGCCCTTGACGCCCCGGAACTTGAGCGTCGCGAGGCGATGTTCGATCTCCACCAGATCGAGGAGCAGGTCGTGGCACCACAAGGTGGCACGCTTGCCAACAGTCGTTGGTTGCGCCGGCTGAAGATGCGTAAAGCCCAGACAGGGGAGATCGCGGTAGCGGGTGGCAAAGGAGCCCAGGGCATCGACCACGGCGACCAGCCGATCGCGGATCAGCCGCAGGCTGTCGCGGATTTGAATGAGCTCGCTGTTGTCGGTCACGTAGCAACTGGTGGCCCCCAGGTGAATGATGCCGCGGGCCCGCGGGCAACAGTCTCCGTAGGTGTGGACATGGGCCATGACGTCGTGACGCAGCTCTTTTTCGTAACGCGCCGCCAGCTCGAAATCGATGTCGTCGACGTGGGAGGCGAGTTCCGCGATTTGCTCGGGCGCAATGTCGAGCCCCAGTTGCTGCTCGCTTTCGGCGAGGGCCACCCACAACCGCCGCCAGGTGGAATGCTTGGTCTGCTCCGACCAGATGCCGCTCATCTGTCGCGAGCCGTACCGACTGATGAGCGGATTTTGATATTCCGTATGCCGCACCGTGAACTCCCGGGATTTCCGCCACGTTTTGAATGGGCCGAGATCAAGCTTTTCCCGACCTCGCGCAACCCATACGATGGAGTATAGAGACCCTACACTCACACCGACACTTTGCCGGGAGCCGGACGGACGCGTTGCGCCGCCAGTGCACGCCGGCCCGACTGAGACAGGAACGCCGCGGATGAGCTCGCCTTTGGAATCGCTGATCGCCACTGGGACCAAAGTCTGGCTGGACAGCATCGACCCGGAACTGGTGGCCGTCAACAGGGCCTACGGAGCGACGGGGGCCACGTCCAACCCCATCATCATCGCCGATCTGCTCAAA
The DNA here is from genome assembly GCA_041742495.1 of Planctomycetaceae bacterium. GTDB lineage: Bacteria > Planctomycetota > Planctomycetia > Planctomycetales > Planctomycetaceae > JBGSIP01. The sequence continues at coordinate 3,834 of JBGSIP010000940.1, read as the reverse complement.
ACGGGCCGGTTCGACGACCGGCTGACGCGCTACATGGAAGCCGGCCTGTCGGACGACGAGATCGCCTGGAAAGTCACCAACGACCTGGTGCACGAAGCGCAGGCGGTGTTCAAGCCGGTCTACGAGGCGACGGCCGGTAACGATGGTTACGTCAGCTTTGAGCTCGATCCGCTGCTGGAGGACGCCAGTTGCCCGCTGGGGCTGGCCGACCGCATTCGGCGCTACGTCGAACTGGGTCTGCAGTATTCGCAGGGCGAAACTAACCGGATGATCAAAGTCCCCGCGACGGAAGCAGGGCTGGGCGCCTTGGAAGAACTGTCGGCGGCCGGGGTGACGCTGAACGTCACGCTGCTGTTTTCGGATCGCCAGTACCAGATTGCCCGGGACGCCGTGTTGCGGGGAGCCCAACGGCGCAGCCGGCCCGAAACGCTCAAATCGGTGTACAGCATTTTTGTGAGCCGCATCGACGTGTACACGGAGAAGCACGCGGCCGATTTGACGCCAGCCGCACAGGGCCAGGTGGGCATCGTGAATGCCAAGCGGATCTGGGCCGCGAATCGGGACTTCTGGGCGGGGCAAAAATTTCCGCTCCAGCAGGAAATCATTTTTGCCAGCACGGGGACTAAGAAGCCGGAAGATCCGGCCGACAAGTATGTGGCAGCACTCGCGGGCGCGGACATTCAAACCAATCCGCCGGCCACCAACGACGCCGTCCAGGGCATGACGGGGAAGACCTTCACGCGGCAAGTCGATCGGCTGCCGACCGCCGACGTGCTGGCCGACATTGACGCGAAGGTCAATTTCCAGCATCTGGAAGAGACGCTGATGTCCGAAGGTCTCAAGAAGTTCGCCGATCCGCAGAAGGCGCTGATTAAACTGATTGGCGACAAGCGGCAGGCACTCGGTTAGCGCGGCACGAGCGATTCCGGGATGGCCACCGCGGTTGCCATTCCGGAACGCTCAACAGGCTGTGAAACAACGCCCACGCAACGACACTCGATATCGAGCTGAACGTGGAGCGGGAGCGATCACTCGCCCGGACGCCAGAGGATGTCGCCACGCTCGACGTTGGCGGCCCGCGCCAGCACAAACAGCAGGTCCGAGAGCCGATTGAGATAGGTCGCGGGAAGGGCGACCTGGGCCCCTGTTTCGGCGAGTGCAAAGACTGATCGTTCCGCCCGCCGGCAGATGGCGCGGGCCAGATGCAACTGGCTGGCGGCGACGGTCCCGCCGGGCAGGATGAAGCTGGTGAGCTCGCCCAGCGGAGCATTGGTGATATCAATCCATTGCTCTAACTGTTGAATCTGCGCTGGAGTCACATCCAGTCGCGAAGCAGCCGTTGATGTGCCAGCGAGTGAACTGTCAGCAAATGACGCCCCGCCAAGTGCTTCGCGAGAGGGTGCTTCGCTGGCCGCCAGCGGCATGCACAGGCCGGCCCCCAGATCAAAGAGTTGATTCTGCACGCGCAGCAGCCAGGCAGGGAGCGGCTCGGGCAGTCCGTGCGCGAGCGCGACGCCCAAGGCACAGTTCAACTCGTCGACGTCCCCCATCGCCGTGATGCGGGGGTGTGTCTTGGCAGTGCGCTGCCCGTCCCCCAGACTGGTCTGCCCGGCATCGCCAGAGCGAGTATAGATGCGATTCAGGCGGACCACGGCGGACTTTCAGCCGGAAAGTGAACACAGATCATCACTCGACGCGACCGACTGGCTGGCCGCAGCCACGTCAAAGCCGCAATCGCAAGTTCGCCCCGCAGCCCATCACGGCGGGGCAAACTCGGCGGTCGTTACTGCGACTGCCCGGGAAGCTCCAAGCCCACGAGTTGTTCTTGCAACTGCTGGGCGGATTCGGCGTCGACGTAGTCGCTGTGGCAGGAGGCCTTGTCGCCGGCGACAGGCATGCTGGCTTTGGTCTTGCTGGCCAACTTGTGGATTTCAGCCGGACTGAGCACGCCGCGCTTGGCGAGGATTTCCTGTTGCTCGGCAGAGAGTGCCGCGGACTTTTTCGCTTTGTCCCACAGGTAGTTCTGATCCTTGCCCGAGGCGAACTCCACGATTTCTTTAGAAATACGAACGCTGCACCAGTCGTGACCGCACATGGCACAGAAGTCGGTGTCCACGTCGAGATCTTCGTCGTGGTAAGCGCGGGCCGTGTCGGGATCGAACGAGAGCTCGAAGTGCTTTTCCCAGTTGAGTGCGGCCCGCGCTTTGGTCAGTTCGTCATCGCGGTCGCGGGTGCCGGGAATGCCCAACGCCACGTCGGCGGCGTGTGCGGCAATTTTGTAGGCGATGCAGCCATGCTTGACATCGTCTTTCTTGGGGAGCCCGAGGTGCTCCTTGGGAGTGACGTAGCAGAGCATGCTCGCCCCGTGATAGCCGGCCGAAGTCGCCCCGATGCAGCTGGTGATGTGGTCGTAGCCGGGGAACATATCGGTGACGAGCGGGCCGAGCACATAAAACGGAGCGCCGTGGCAGAGCGTGCGCTGCAGCTTCATGTTGTATTCAATCTGATCAAAGGGGACGTGTCCGGGCCCTTCGATCATGACCTGCACACCGTGCCGCCAGGCGCGCTCGGTCAGTTCGCCCAAAGTGGTCAATTCGGCCAACTGGGCGCGATCGCTGGCATCGGCCAGTCCGCCCGGACGAAGTCCGTCGCCGATGCTGAACGAGACATCGTACTTGCGCATGATTTCGCAGATGTCGTCCCAGAGGACGTACATGGGGTTTTCGTCGTCATGATCAATCATCCATTTGGCGAGCAACGACCCGCCGCGGCTGACGATGCCAATGAGACGATTCTTGACGAACTCCAGGTGGGCGTGCAGCACGCCAGCGTGGATGGTGAAGTAATCCACGCCCTGGGCGGCCTGATGCTCGAGCGTATCGAGAATGATTTCGTGCGTGAGATCCTTCAGCTTGCGGCCGATGATCATGGAATAGATCGGCACGGTGCCGATGGGGACCGTACTGTGGCGGAGAATGAGGTCGCGGCATTCGTCGAGGTTGCCGCCCGTCGAAAGGTCCATGACGGTGTCCGCCCCCCAGCGTTCCGCCCAGCGCAGCTTTTCCAGCTCTTCGCTGGTGTCGGACGATACGGGGGAGGCCCCCATGTTGGCGTTGATTTTGGTTTTGGAGGCGCGGCCGATACACATCGGATCGAGCTGATAGCCCAGGTGCACTTTGTTGGCGGGGATGATCAGGCGTCCCGCCGAGATTTCGTCGCGCACCTGCTCGGGGGTGAGATGCGGCTCGCGCTCTGCCACGCGGCGCATTTCAGGAGTGATGACGCCCATCCGGGCAGATTCCAACTGCGTGACTGGCTCAAAACCGGCAGGGGGGGTCCATGCGGCCGGCGAATGGTGGTCGGACACATTCGGGTTACGGACCCAGTCCGCGGGCATGAAATCCCATGCCGTGAGGTGGGAGGGCTCCGGCATGCCGGGAGTATCGGGGGAGGAGAACGTGCGGGCTCCGGCGGGGCCGGGGAGAATCGCCGGCGGATTCGCAAAACTACCAGGGTTGGTGCCCAAGGCAGCCGTCGAGGGATTGTGACCCAGCGGGGGGAGCGTGTAGCTCGCGGCGTGTGCCGCCGAAGTTCCTGGAGCCATATGTGAATCGTCCTCAGCTAGACGGCGATGGAAAGTCGCCCCAGCGATGGTGAAGTGATCGCCCACTGGCGGCGCACAGAGCCGACAGCGGCGGAAGTCGTTTTGCCATCAGCACCTGCGAAAATCCCGCAACCTGCCTTGGGCGTTCAATGGTAGTGCTCGGGAGTTGATTTGCAACGGGCCTGCCGGGAGGAGCCGGAAATCGCCAGAGATCACGGAATCAGGGATTT
>JBGSIP010000939.1:0-3092 GCA_041742495.1 Planctomycetaceae bacterium | reverse complement strand
GGCGACCGCCGCCTACGAATCCTATGTCGGGTCTGGATTGTCAGATCTGGTTGATCGCGTGGTCGCATTTCTGAAATCCAAGGACGGCAGCGGCATGGGGGCGGAGGTGCTGGCGGTCATCAATGGGATTGGCGATCGCGGGACGACTCTGGGTGTGGCGGTCCCCAAAGAGGCCGGTCCGCCGATTCCACGCGTGACCATTGTGTTGCACAGCGCCGCCGACCTGGTGCCGCAACTGAGTCGCTGGATTCAGCAGGTGGCACCCGAGGCTGACCTGGCCGTGGAAACGGTGGAACAGGAAGGGCGCTCCATTCTGCTGCTCAAACCGGAAGGCGAAATTCCGATCGAAATCGGAATTTGGGCCGAGGGTGGACATGCACTGATTACCGGCGGGATTGCCGCCGTGGACTGGCAGTTGGCGCTGCTCAAGGGAGAAGTCGAACCGCTTTCCAAGAACGGCACCTGGCGCGACGCTGTGAATAAGCAGATGGCCTTCGAGGTTGGCTCGGTGGCCTGGTGTGATGTGGCGGCCCTGCGGAATGCCTATCAGGGTTTCCCGCTGCCGGATTCTCAGGAGCCCCACACGATTGGTGATTTGCTGCAGGTAGCCGGTTTGGACGGTCTGGATGCCATGACCTTGCATAGCGGCTGGAAGGGGCCCGCGTCGTGGTCGGAAGGCTCCGTGGATTGGCGGGCCACCGAGGGTTCGCTGTTTTCGGGCGCGTCGACCAAGCCATTGTCCCTGAAAGAGTTCCCGCCGCTCCCTGGCCGCGTGGCGCAGGCTTACGTGAGCCGTATGGCTCCGGAAGCCCTGTTCCAGAACTCCCTGACGACCTTCGACCGGTTTGTGGAGCAGTTTGCGCCTTCGGAAGACGCCGCCGCGCAAGCCCGGTCGGTGATCGAGACTTTGCCGGAATTGGCCGGCTTTGATCCTGTCGAATTGTTTGATTCCCTCGGCGATGTGATGGCCCTGTATGCCGACAGCGAATCGACCGTGTTTTTGCCATCGGTGACGGCGGTCATCGAAGTGGACGATCAGGAACAACTGCTCGCGGTGTTGCGAAAGATTGCCGCCCGGCTGGAAGAGCTGGACGAATCACCCGTGCGGTTGTACGAGTCGACTCAGGTCGGTCGCCCGTTCTTCGCGATGGAAGTGACGGTGGAGAACAACGACACCCCGCCGGTTCCGATGGGGGCCATCTGCGTGGACGCCAAATGGATGTCCATTTCGGCCCTGCCGCAGGCAGCCAAGGCGGTGATGATGCGGCTGGACGGCAAGCTGACGGCGTGGACGCCCGACAATGAAGTGCAGGCAGCGATGAAAGATCTGCCGGCCGAATTCACCAGCATTTCGATCGCCAACGTGCGCGAACAGGTGGAGATGGTGTTTCAGATTCTCAATATCTGCGCGCCGTTCATTCAGATGGCTATCTATCAGACCGCCGATTTTCTGGAAGAAAACGAAGTCCTGCCGGTGCACGTGGAAGACCTGCCCCCCGCCGAACTGGTGGCCAAGCCACTGTTCCCGTCGGTGTCGGTGGGCATCAACGACGGCAAGTCGCTGAAGTTTGTGAGCCGCAGTTCCGTCGGAGGCGTGCCCCTGCTGGGTGCCGCAGACGCACGTTCTGTGGCGGTGCTGGGAGTTGGCACGGCACTCGTGCTGCCGGCCGTCCAGGCGGCCCGCTCAGCGGCCCGCCGAACACAGAGCAAGAACAATCTCAAGCAGTTGGCTCTGTCCCTGCATAACTTCCATGACACGCACAATGCGCTCCCCGCCGGGACCGCCGATGCGGCCGCTCTGGAGCAGGATGAGCGATTGGGGCTCTTCTATCCCTTGTTGCCATTCATGGAACAGAGTGCGGTGTATGAACAACTCGACGCCAAGCAGGCGTGGAACTCGCCGGCAAATGCCGATTGGGCCCGCATCTCGATTCCGACGCTCCTCCATCCGGGCCGCAGCACGACGATGGATGCGGACGGGTTTGCCCTCACGCATTTTGTGGGGCTGGGAGGATTTGGGCCCGACGCTCTGACAGGGAAGCAGGGTCAGCGCGGCATGTTCCAACCCGACGAACAGACAAAATTCAGGGACATCACCGACGGGTTGTCGAATACGATCTTCCTGATCGAAGCAGCGCCCCAGCATGGACCGTGGGCGCAGGGTGGGACGGCCACGCTGCGAGCGTTTACGCAGGTACCATATTTTGATGGCCCGGACGGCATCGGTGGTGCCGAACCCGGAGTCGTCCAGGCGGCGATGGCAGACGGATCAGTCCGAAGCCTCAGTGCGGACACCGATCCTGATTTGCTGCGCCGGTTGTCCGTGATCAACGACGGTGAGCCTGTGGGCGAATTCTGATCGCCCGGTCGGTCGCGGTCCTGAATTGCCCGGACAGAACCGAAGTTCCACGGGTGCCATTCCCCCGCCGAGTCGCCGGCGGGGCGCGGCCGGAGGGATCCCCGCCGGCCATTGTCGGGTAGTGACGAGCCGCTTGCCGGAAAAGTGGTGATTCACGGCGGGGGTGGAATGTCGAAGCCGGCATGGACATATGCCCATGCCCGGCGCTCCCCCGCTGCTGTGTCGACGAGTACCTGCACGCGCTGGTACTCGCTGCCTCGCAGTTGTCCGGGTGGGATCTCCTCCAGTTCGTCGCACAGCGCCAGCGCCTCTTCGTAGCGGTGGGGGGTGAGGTCGAATAGCTCGCCGGAGACCACTCCCGCCGGGTCGGGGACAATCATCAGCGGATGCCGTTTTGAGAATCCGCACAACGTCGCCGGCTGGCAGTGGTCGTACCGCTCGGCCAGGCACCCGTGATTCGGCTCACCTCGTCGCAGTGTGCCAAACACAAATAGCGGCCAGCGTGCGGTCGTCATGATGTCCCGTTGCGCCCAAGTCACTCGTGTCTGCCGGCGAAGACGAGCCGGCCTGTCATCACGCCCGCGGCGAACTATCGTCGGATTCCCGTGTCGGTCTCGTTATACTGCGACAGGCGTTGGGCGAGCCACCACAGACCACGCGGTTGGCGCACCGCGAGTCTCCACGCTGGCGATCACTTGGCACAGTCGGCGAGACTTGCCGGGCGGCGGCGGTG
>JBGSIP010000938.1:0-2931 GCA_041742495.1 Planctomycetaceae bacterium | reverse complement strand
GACAGGCTCCAGAGCACGGCCGCTCCCACCACCACACGGCAGCCATAAAACAGCTCAAGACCACTTGAGAACGACTGGGAAATCATCATTGCAATCAACCAGGCAGTCAGCGGAGCTAGATAGGCTGCCTCAATTGATGGGGCTGCCGGGCGCGCCACCGCGCCCGGCATTGACCGCTGAAACCATCGTCCGCGTCGCAGGATTTCTACGGCACCCCATGTCACGCCAATGACGAGTACCCAGCCCGCTTGAGAGTGGAAACCGTGGACCGCCGCTTCGCGCCACCAGTGGGCCCCCAGCCACACCAGCACAGCAATCCGCACTACATTCAGCAGGCACATGCCGGCCGCGGCGAGCATGAGCAACAGCATGGCGCGGCCAAGCCGCACCGTTTCTCGGTGATACCACGCGTACCCTGCGATCAGCAGTGAAACCGCGGTCACGCCCTCGTAACCGGAGCAGCCGGCTTCGATGTGGGCCCGAAATCGACCGACCTTCAGGGTCATCGTTGCCAGGTCACAGGTGACCTCGGGGTCCACCAGTCGCAGGCACCATGCCGCCGCACGCAGTGTGGCCTGAGCCATGCTGTTCCAAAGGCCGTTTGATGCTGTGATGAGTTCACCAAACAGCGCTCCGGCGATCGCACAACTCAAGATCGTCAGCCCGCTTTCCATCATCGTGTTGCGGACAAGGGTTGCCGGCACGAACGCGAACAGCCAAGTCGCGGCCGTTGTCCCTCCGGCAATGCCCCATCCGGCAATTGCTGCGACCGGCGGCTGGTCGTGCGCCAGCAACCAGCGTCCCAATAACAGAAAGGCGGCGAGTGCGAGTCCGTGTGCCATGAGAACCGTCGGGCGGATCTCGAGGGAACTCAGCATCCTGCTACGCAGTCGAGGTCCTGCAAGTAGCACGAGCAGCGTTCCCGCCAGCAGTGTGCCGGTCAAAACGCGACCCGCGGCGAGTTTCGCCGACACCAACAGGCCCTGAAGTCCAGAGACGGGTATCCCGGCAAAGCAGATGTTCGCCAGGACGATTTCCGCGGCGATGAGCGCCAAACAGGCGGCCGACAACCCGTAGTGACGGGAGCGGACTGCTTCGGCCGGCTGTGAAACGTCCGGCGTGGTCATTGCGGTTCTGCGTGCTCCTTGGCGCTTGCATCCCCTGCGGGTGATTCAGCCGGGGCCGGATGGATCGCGACCGGGGCAAAGTACAGCGCGCCGAGTGCAGAGCGGTAGTAGGGGTCGCGAAACCGCCAGATAAATGCGTCAAGCACGTAGTGCGTCACAAACAGTCCATCGAAGACGGAAACCGCCAGGCGATAGCTCAACGTGCCCTGCTGAATCTCTGCCGACATCGCCCGCCCCATCCCCAGCCAAGTGATGTGAGTGATCACGAGGGCCGCTCCGATCAACAGGCCATAGTGCAACCAGGGGAGTGATCTCAGACGGCCGTACCAACGATCGGGCAGTGCGTCGGGGTCGAGGGGTGCCTGCAGGCATCGCGGCGCCATCAACAGATGATATTCGACGTAGTGCATGGCCAATGTCAGCCCATACAGCTCTGTTCGCCAGGCGGACAGCCACATGCAGGTGGACTGAACTGCAAAATAGGCGGCAGCGGTCGCGCGCCCTTTCGATCCCGTCAACGCCCTCAAATGGCCAGTCAGGGCCACGGCTCCGGTCGCCGCTGCCAGCCCCGCAACCACCACTGAGATGGGCAACGACGAGAACTCCCCACCGGCGCAGGCCGTGATGAGCATCAATACGGACATCAACGTAAAATAGTTGTTTTCCCAAAAGCGTTGCTGCCGCCAGTACCCGGTCTGTTGCCCCCGAAACAACTGGAGCACACCAAACCCCTGCCGCGCGGAATGCTGGAAGTCTGCCGTGCGAATAGCGAGTCCCAACACGGTTTCCAGCACCGGCCAGCGCAGTCCCAGCCCGAGCGCACGGTACAGGTCAAACCCGACTAGCAGTGTCAGTGGTGTCCCGAAATATAACAGTCGACTGCGCAGGGAACTTGCAAAGTGGCGTCGATTGGCTGCCTGCAAATAGATGGCAAACGTCACCAGAAAGTGACTCATGCCAAAGACGGCGAAGAAGACCACTCCAATTGACCAGCCCGTTTCCGGATCGACCGAGGCCCCTATCCACCACAAGGGAATGGTGACCACAAAAAACGACGCCAGAATGGTTCTGGCGAGCCAAGGACGGGAGAAATAGTGGCTTCCCCGCGCGCCTGCGACCTGTGGTGTGGCTGCCAGGCAACGCGGGTCGGATGGGCCTAGAGTCCTCACTCCGTTGGCCATCAGCCTCGCTCCACGCCGCGACACGGAATTCAACGCAAATCGCAGAATCCATTCTTGGAGTTCGACAGCGGGATGCTAAGCCAGCAGCGCCTTGGCACAGCGATCATTGAGCGTGGCACTATTCGCGCGAAGAGTTCCGGTTGGCCCACATCAGCCCCGATCCGACGAGGATCGCCAACGCCGTTAGCGCCGATGCCGAACCGAGTTCGGGAGCGTTGACAACAACAGCTCCGGCAAGCGTTACTTGGGGAAAGACTGCGATCACAGCCATGGCCAGCAACAGGCCAGCACCAGTTCGAACATTCCGCATCGTCCGGATCCTTACATGACTGAGGGACAATCTGCGATCCGTCGTTGGACAAACGTCTTGCCGACCTTGGCAAGAGCTCATCTTTCGCAAAATGGTACATGCGTCCTTAAACAGGCGTCAACTGGCGAATTGCAAAGCCGGCAAGATTCAGCAGATGCGGCAATCTGGGGGGCGGCGGCGCAGGCCGGTTCGGCGCGAAGTGACTGACCCGTCCTCAATCTCTGCACCAAGCGCTATGAGATTGCGGCTGTGTCGGGGCCACCCTCCGACTTGATCGTTTCGCTGATGCAGACGGCCTGTGTGGTGCCATCGG
>JBGSIP010000937.1:0-1572 GCA_041742495.1 Planctomycetaceae bacterium | reverse complement strand
TGTCCGATCTGGAGCGGCAGGCGATGCAACAGGGGGGGACCATGCTCCCCGTGGGCGTGACGCCGTATTACATGAGCCTGTTGTCGTTCGACGATCCGCTGCAGCCGCTCCGCCGCACCGTCATTCCGACGACGGCCGAGTTCCAGCGCACCGCCGGCGAAGCGGACGACCCGCTGGGCGAAGACGGACACAGTCCTGTCCCCGGACTGGTTCACCGCTATCCGGACCGGGTGCTGTTCCTGGCGCTCGATTTCTGTTCGACGTACTGCCGGTATTGCACTCGCTCGCGGGTGGTCGGTCACGGCGAGATCATGCCCAACGAGTCCCGACTGGAAGCGATCTTCCAGTATCTCGAACGGGCGACCGAAGTCCGCGACGTGCTGATTTCCGGCGGAGACCCGCTGGCACTCAGCGACGACAAACTGGACGGCATCCTGACCCGGCTGCGTTCGATTCCGCATATCGAGTTTGTGCGCATCGGCACCAAAATGCCGGCCGTGCTGCCGCAGCGAATCACGGACTCGTTCTGCCAGATGCTGCGCAAGCACCATCCGTTGTGGATGAGCGTGCACTTTCTGCATCCGGACGAATGTTCGCCCGAGTCGGCGGCGGCCTGCGCGCGGTTGGCCGATGCCGGTGTTCCGCTGGGGTCGCAGACCGTGTTGCTCAAGGGGGTCAACGACAATGTCGACACCATGAAGCAACTGGTGCACCGCCTGTTGCGGCAGCGCGTGCGGCCCTATTACCTATATCAATGCGATCCCATCAGCGGCTCGGCCCACTTCCGCACATCGGTGGAGAAGGGGCTGGAGATCATTGCTGGCCTGCGCGGATTCACCACCGGCTACGCCGTGCCGACGTATGTCATTGATGCTCCCGGCGGCGGCGGCAAGATCCCGCTGCATCCCAACGGGGTGGTGGGGCGCGACGGGGACGACCTGATTCTGCGCAATTTTGAGGGGAACGAGTTTCGCTACCCCGATCCGCGGGAGGGCTAGCAGATGTCTTCAGAGGACTTCCTGTGTGTCCGCTGTGCCCGACACATGCGGACCTGTTGCCAGACCCGCGAAATCTTCGTCACCCGCGGGGATGTCCGTCGCATCGCCGCGCATACCGGGCAGGACGATTTTTTTGAGTACCGGATTCCCGACGATCCCTCCTATCTCGATCAGGACGACGATCCGGAGTGGGCGGCGGGTGTCTTTCGGGAAGACAATTCCCGCCGTGTGCTGAAACAGCAAGCGACGGGCGATTGCACGTTTCTAGGCGCGGCGGGCTGCTGCCTGCCGCTGGAGACTCGCCCGTTGGTCTGCCGCATCTATCCATTCGACTATGATGCTCAGGGGCTGCGGGACGGACTCTCCCACGGCTGCCCCATCCCGCTCGTGCGACCCGCGCTGGGATTGCTGGGCGAATTGCAGATGGAACGGGGCCCGGCGGAAGCCTGGCGGCGGCAGTTGTACACGGAATTGTCTCACGAGCATGACCCGGAGTGACCATGGTGACGGGTGACCGCCCCTCCACGACAGCCGGGGGGCCTGCCCCTGCCGACGCGCCGTCTGCGGAGTCTGC
>JBGSIP010000936.1:0-3610 GCA_041742495.1 Planctomycetaceae bacterium | reverse complement strand
TCAACGCACGTCGGCCCGGTCCACTCTGACTCAAACCACGACTGCCCCGCGGGCCGAAAATCACACGCCGGCTTCTTCGAACTCCTCAATCGCTGGAGCGGCGGCCAATTCGCCATCGTCGAACTCCGGCACGGCTCCATCCACGAAGCCACGCAGGTGGCCACTGCGGGTGGAGTGCTGCAGTTTCCGCAAGGCCTTGGATTCAATCTGCCGAATCCGCTCGCGCGTCACCTTGAAGATGCGCCCGGTCTCTTCGAGCGTGTAGCTGTAGCCATCACCCAGACCATAGCGGAGCTTGATGATTTCGCGCTCGCGGTAGGTCAGACTCTTCAAGACATGGTTGATCTTGTCACGCAGCATCTGCTGCATGGCCGAATCAGCGGGGGTGTCCTCGCCGTGGTCTTCGAGGAAGTCTCCGAAGGAGCTGTCTTCGCTCTCGCCGACCGGCGTGTCGAGACTGACGGGATGCCGCCAGGTCTTCATGATCCGTTCGGTTTCTTCCACAGAGAGCCCGACCGCTTCGGCCAGTTCTTCAGTGGTCGGCTCGCGTCCGGTTTCCTGGCGGATCTGCTCGCTCTTGGCTTTGAGCGTGGAGATGCTTTGGAACATGTGGACGGGAATGCGGATCGTGCGGGCATGGTCGGCGACGGCCCGGGTGATCGCCTGACGAATCCACCACGTGGCATACGTGGAGAACTTGTAACCGCGGCGATACTCGTACTTTTCTACGCCCCGCATCAGACCCGCGTTACCTTCCTGAATGAGATCCAGGAAGCTCAGTCCGCGGTTGCGATACTTCTTGGCGATGGAGACCACCAGCCGCAGGTTCCCGCCCGAAAGCTTTTGCTTGGCCACGGTCCACTGGTCGAAGCGGCGACGGATTTCCTGCATCCGCGCGATGACTTCTTCGGGTGTTTCGAGCGTCATTTCGATGATCTCGCCCAGTTCCTGCTTGGCGATTTCTTCGTCGCGGTCAGCCGTGGGGCGACGCTTGGCGCGGGGTTCGTCCCGCAGCAGCTCTTCGACCCGTTCGACCACCTGCTCGAAGCGCTTCATCATCGGCTGCAGGCGCTGCGTACGGACGCTCAACTCTTCGCACAGGATGGCCATCTTGCGACGGCGAATCTCCATGCGGGACTTGGCAGCGTCGCGTTCGGTCTTCTTCAGGTTCTTGTCGCTGCGAATGGCAAAGTCTTCGCGATTCTGCTGCATCAGCACACGCAGAGTCTGCAGATTCAACGCCATCCGACCGAGGATTTGATCCTTCTGCACGTTCTCTGTTTCGGACGTACGGAGCGTGCGTTCGAACGGCAGTTCGCCGGCGTGGACTTTCTCCAGCGTCTCGACGGCCAGACCCAGGACGTAGTCGGACATCAGCACGCAACGACGGAAGCGCTTCCGGGTCAGTTCGATCTGCTTGGCCAGAAAGATTTCGTCTTCCCGTGAGAGCAACGGAATGTTGCCCATCTGGCTCAGATACATGCGGATGGGATCGCGTGAGGACGATGCCGCTTCCGGTTCGATGAAGTCCGCAGAGATATCACGCCCGTCATCTTCCGATGGCTGAGGGCGACAGGGGATGTTGGACAGGCGGCAAAGAACCGGATCGTCTCGCAGGGTGAGACCGGTCTCCTCCATGGCTGAGACAATCTGATCGATGAGCGTCGGATCGCCACCCTCGTCGGGTAGAAATTCGTCGACCGCCTCATAGGTCAGAAAGCCCACCTTCTCTGCCCGTTCCATGAGCTGCCCGATGCCATTGCGAAATCGAAGCACTTCCTATTCTCCCCCAAAACGAACCTGCAATGCCTGCCAGGCCGCCTTCCGTGGCGACTGACCGAACATGCTCGTCAACAAACGATTCGGTAGTGATCTCTAGTTGATGGATAGTCCCCACGCGATGGATCGCATCCCGTGTTGCCCCGCCTAGGCGGGGCGCTGCCTTAACAAACCTGACTGAAACTTGTGGTCAAACTGGAATTGCCTGGTCTGGTTGTGTGTGGCTCTCGTGCCGCCGAACCGGCCTCACGCAGGGTGTTCAAATTCACCGCGGCCCAATCGAATGCAGGGCTGGCCAGTGGGCACGGATGTCTGGTTGAGTCTGTGTGCGTCCGCTGAAAGGCCGCTGACAGGAGGCCTGCTCGCTGTGCCACACCCTCGTGAGGTCGGCAGTCCGCAGTCCCCACCCAACGAACCATAAAGGCCTGCCTTCTGCAACTGTCCGCGTTGAGATTCACGATTCGCATCCGACGGCCGCAGTGTTTCCGCTCTGCTCGCTATTCACTCGACTTGGAATGGCCTGGGATCGCCGAGCAACTCTTCTCGCTGTTACGAAGTTCACTGCTTCGCGGCTCAAATCGCGCGGGCGGGCAGCATAACCATGTTCGCGTGCGACCCATTCAACACACGCCGCGTCGTATTGTCGCAGTCAATTGGCTCCCTGTGGTCCGCGGTTTCAAGCTCGTCGCACGAATTCCGCACACTTGTTTTTTCAACGAATTGGCGCCGGCAATTCGGTGCCTTTCGCAGGGCCTGTCGTCATCAAAAGAAAGTCGACTTGGGCAAGTAGCTTTCCGGAGGCCGTGCACCCGCCGGGCAAATGACGACTCGCGAGAGTCCCGACCTAAAGCGGAAGCAACGGTTGCCATTCCGCCAACGATCCCTCGCCTGTCAGATTGTCCGGACCCATTCAGACCGGTGACTCACACGAACAGGCAGGCAGGGGCTCCACCCCATCTCCATCCCAGAAGTCAGCAGGCGAGGAACTTCGCCTCCTCGCTATCCGCCGAATCTATGGCCACGCACGAGGTCCGCGGTCAAGCGGTTGGGAGGGCATCCAGGCCGTGGCTCTCAAGGTGGGCCTTCGTCACATCTGCAGGCACCCTGGAGAGGCCCTGAGCCACCAGAAGACATGTCGCATGGTCGATTTCCCCGTTTGCATCCGTTCGCCCCTTTCGAGAAATCTGCCGAAGCACCGTTCCGAGGACGATCTGCGTGAGACGCAAATCAGGTTCCTGGTGCTGGCACACATCCTGTGTACCCTGACATCTTACACACGCGTCCGGCCAATTCAGCACTGGAAATTCCGCTCGACTTCGCAAAGCCGACAATTCCCGGCAGCCCACCTCACCACAGCCGCCTACCGCGAATGCCCAACCCGCCCTCACCAGGCATGCCGCGCCGCGACTGCGGGTGTGTCCAAGAGAGCGACATCCCACTGTCAACCGCACAAAGAATCAAGCCCCCATTTGGGGAATCGGGTCAAACGCGGACAAGTTTCGACCATCTCCTATTGGCCGCCGCTTATGGGTTGCAGTCATGGTCAAACATCTTGCGATGATTTGCGATTTGGCCTAGGGCTCTGACAAAATTTGGACACTCGGTGGCCAGAAACCGGGAGACTTCCCAAACGAACCTGTATGGCCGCTTTCCGCCTCCCCACAAACCACACGGGCGTTCCCGGGGAGGCTACCGCGGTAGTTTGGCGGTTATTTTGCCGTCAGGTTGAAGTGCGGCGAGAGCCTGAGCGCTCCGCAACGTAGCCGGCATCACCGCTCGCATGGGGATGGGCCTGTGGATGCGGGCGGAGCCTCGCCCCCTCCGCGCCACC
>JBGSIP010000935.1:0-3547 GCA_041742495.1 Planctomycetaceae bacterium | reverse complement strand
CGGTCTACAACTTCCGGGTCGCGGAGTTGTCGTGTTATGCTGTGGGTGACTGTGGCGCGTTGGTGCACAATAGTTGTGCGGGGCGAATCAAGACCAATCTCAAACAAGCAGGCCGGTATGGCAACGATGGGGACTCTGCCCACCATCTCGTATCGCGGAACGCCAGACAAGCGGCAAGATCTCGGGCAGTGCTTCAGCGTCATGGAATCGACATTGACTCTCACGTCAACGGCGTGTACCTGCCACAGCAGCGGATTCGCGGCACAAACACGATCGTTCACGAATCCTTGCACACAAATGCGTACTATGAGTCACTCAATCGCCGACTGGAGGCAGCGGACAGGTCGTCTGGCAGAACTGGTGTGCTGAACGTGTTGCGACAATTGCGACAAGAACTCACTGCAGCAGCGAGGTAACGTATGAAGGTCTATATGCTGTCTCGCGACTACGAATACGATTGCTGGTTGATGCCACAGCGCGAAGTGCCGCTGCCGCTGGAGGATGACTATTCGACGCTACTGGGCTTACCTGATCGCGTTCGAGATCGCTGGGATCCGCCACCTGCGGAGTGGGTCCATCCCGATGACGGCGTGGGCCGACGGCGGCGCAAGGGGGCTGTCACACGTCGCGTCGGAGACTACCCCTACCTGATCGATATTGCGAGGCCGGTGCTTTCGCGTCGGTTTCGCGATATCTTTCAGCTCCATGCTTCGGACGACCACGTGGAGTATCTGCCCGTCTTACTGGAGGACGAGACCTTCTATGCACTGCACGTCATGAACTTTGTTGACGCGCTCGACATTAGCGCCTCAGACATTAAGTGGTATCCACAACTGAAACGAGATCGCGGCAAGCCGCTCACTGCGGAAGACGTGCGGCGGCCAGTCTTTCGTGTCGACGCCCTCGTGGGGCAGTGCATCTTTCGCGTTCCTCAATCGTGGCCCAGTAGTGACTTTTACATTACCAGCTCGCTGGCGGAAGCCATACTCGCAGCACCGCTGGAGGGAGTCATTTGCAAGGAAGTGTGGAGCTCCGAATAAGCCGTGCGTCCGCGGTCGCCTGCGGAGTCACGTGGCATAGAACCACAGCATGCCGTCTTCACGTGCAGTCCTTGATCGAGCCGGCGGCGACGCCCGCCCCTAGCTCAACGCTCCAGCTCGCACCAAGGCATGTCGTCGCTCGACCGGAAGTTCTCGCGTAGCCAGAATGATCCTCGCATCGCGACGAAGATGTCTGGTTGCCGTCTGGATCTGGCAGGCGGAGTTGCACAGTCAGAGTCAGAGCACCGCCGAGGAAACTGGCGGGGTGGCGAGTTGGCTCCCCAGCTACGTCGAGTTGCTCTCGGGTTCCGGCTCCGAGTTCGCGGCGATTGGCAACATCGAAGCTGCAGACTCGCGAAACGATTTTGGCAGACGGGCGCCCATGATTCGCTCCCTCGAAGATCGTGGTCAGTTGCGATCTCAAATCGCAACTCTCATACCGCTTGCCGAGCGCCATGTGTGCAGGTTGTTCGCCTGCCTCTTCGCCCGCAGCGTTGGTCGTGAACGGCTACGGCTGTTGCCCGGCTGTCGATCCCTTATATGGCCTGATTTTGACTTCGCAGTAGGCCAGAACCAGACGAATCTCTGGCCGTGCGAGCAAAAGGGGGGATGGCGGAATCTGTCGGGGCGGACGTCCACACTCGGTGGCGAGTTGTCGCTTGGCCGCGCTTGCTACTGTGCGCAGATTCGCACGTCTCGGCGAGTCCACAACAAGACTGTCTTGTGAAGCCCAATTAGACTGGATGCTGGCATTCACTCGGTATCGCGGTAGCTGTTGCCGGCAGGACGGAATGAATGCGCCCCGCAGCGTGGCTTCCGGTTGTGACGTACCAGTCTGTCGACCGCAGTCGACGTACTGGGTTGCCAGCGGTGCCGGAGGGCGGGGCGCGACTCAATGGGCGTGCGATCCGATCACCGTGGCGTCGCTTCACGTGACCGATGAGTGACATTCAATTACTGCCGCCGGAGCAATGCAATGATCAAACGACTTGCGACCAGTTTTCTGGTCGCCTCCGTGAGGCTGCTCGTGGCTTCGCCACTGCTCGCGCAAGTGCACTACCACGCGGATGGCAGTCCGTGGGGGCAGCGTGCCGACGCCGGACCTGATGCCGAGGCTCCTGGTTGGTTTTACAATTTGGGGATCACCGGTCTCAGAGCCCAACTGGTTGCCGAGGAACCTGAAACACTGTGGGTCAGGCATGTGTTGTCCGGATCTGCGGCTGAGGGTCATATTCGGGCTGGTGACTACATCGTGGGCGTTGACGGCCGGAAGTTCACAGAACCGCACCGCAATGGCTACGGCGAGAGTGTGTTTGGTGCCGCGGGACCCATTGCGGAGTTCGCAGACGCGCTCGAAGCGTGTCAGTCCCCGGCCGGACAAGGCAAACTGTCGCTGACCGTGCGACGGGGGAGCGAAAAGAAGGCCGTCGTTGTCGATGTAGGGACGACCTACGGAGTCTACTCGCCGACCTTTCCGGAGAACTGTCGGAAGTCGGAGAAGATTCTCGCGGAGTTGCTTCAGTACCTGGTTGATCATCAATCCGACGATGGTTCGTTTGGCGACGCAGTGCACAACACGTTTGCTCCGCTGGCACTCCTTTCCAGTGGCGAGGAGCAGCACCTGCGAGCCGTCGAACGCAACGTGAGGTATCACTGTCGCGAGACCTATCGAAAGGATCAGCGATACGGCGACCTCATGAACTGGACCTATGCCAGCGCCGGTATTGTCGTCAGCGAATACTACCTCGCGACGGGTGAGGCCTGGGTGCTGCCGGAATTGCAGGAAATCCACGATCACCTGCACAGCGGGCAATACGTCCGAATGTCGCAGATCAATCCGAAAGCCAGGCAATCACATCCCGATTCCTATCCTCAGACTCCGCAGGACGCCTACGGAGGCTGGGGGCATAATCCGGGATTTGAAGGCTACGGGCCAATTGCCATGCTGACGGGCCAGGGCGCTTTGGCATATTCACTGATGTACCGCTGCGGAATTCAGATCGATCGCCCGCGCCATGATGCCGCTTACGAGTTCCTGGCACGAGGCACCGGCAAGAATGGCTATGTGTGGTATGCAGACGACGTGGGCGGGCCTGCCAACGGGTGGGCGGATATGGGGCGAACGGGAGCCGCGGGGATCGCGAATTTCCTCAGTCCCTATGCAGACCCGGTCTACGGCGAGCGAGCCCTGCGACATGCGCGGGTCATTGGACGACATCCCCAGAGTTTCCCGGATACACATGGTTCACCCCCGATGGGGATGGGCTACGCCGCCGTGGCGGCATTTACGGATGCAGACAGCTTTCGCAAGCTGATGGATGCGAACCGTTGGTGGTTCACCATGGCTCAGTGTCCGGATGGCACATTTTACTACCAGCCAAATCGCGACAACGCCGGATATGGTTCCGATTCCCGGATGGTCGCTTCCTGTGTCGTGGCGTTTATCTACTCCCTGCCCCAGCGCAATCTGGCAATCACCGGGAAAGTACCGGTTGTACTCAAGCCGT